>NZ_JAKRFW010000122.1:0-1422 GCF_022347905.1 Pseudoalteromonas sp. Of11M-6
GCTGCGAATTCGCTGGGAATGCCCAAACGCACTCGGCCTGTCACACTCTCAGAGGTAAATTGCTGAATAATTGCATCGTTCTGCTGCAGCATTTGTTTGACAGCTCTTAAGCAGTTGACACTGAATATATTGCAATCTTGAAGGCTAAAAGTTAAGTATTCTAAGGAGTGAAATATGTTATGTATGAAGACATAGTATCTTTAAGGGGTATCAGTTACGGTTGTCAGGTGGCTAATAAATATTCATGAGTATGAGGTTGCTCTGAGCGAAAAGTACCGTGTAGCAACAGAAGTAGTAGATAAAGTTAATGTTAAGTTTGGCTTGATGTAGCTCCGTTAGTTTGAGTATCAAAATGTTAATACTCAGGGTCGACTAATGGCAAAATTTTTGTCTTGTTATCGATAGGGTGTTAACGGTTCAAAATATATTACTTGGTCAAGATAATTCGTATTATTAACATGTTATAGAGTAATTATAGAATGGTTATTTTTGCTCGCTTGGATTTGGAATCTTATTTTTAAGTTATAACTGTTTGTTTTTCCGTGTTTTATTTTTAAATGTGGTTATCATTTTTAAAGTTGTAGTATTGTACAGAGAGACTTTGCTGCTATAACTTTATTTTAATAAATGGTAGATAAAAGGTAATGATATGAAAGAATTAAACACAAACGAAATTCAAGAAGTAAATGGTGCTATTTGGGCTAATGTTGTAGGCGCTGTAGTTGGAGCTATAGGTGGAGGGTTAGCAGCGATAACAGCTAAAGGAAATCAAGCGACTGGATCTGATATACTTGGAGGTGCTGTTGCCGGAGGAGTGGCGGGAGCGGTAAGTCCAGTTAGCTCAGTTGGGCGAGCAGTTGCCACTATAGGTGGAGCTGCTGCTGGTGGGGGAGCAGCTGGTGATTTGGGTCGCCACTCTGATCGTTGGATGTTCCAGACATTCAGTAGAGCTTATTGATTAATAAGAGGTTGGGGTAATTAGCAAGCACTTTTTAGTTGTGCCTCGCCCAACGCTCAGTTTAATTTAGGGTGTATTAAACTATAGGTGTCTGGTGTTTTTAGCCATACACCTTTTTAAAGGTAGGTATTTATGATGAGTGAAGTAACTTTTATAATTGTCAAATTGATGTTTTTAGCTGTAATTCTTTTTGGCTTTAAAAAGCTATATAAATGCAGCCTTTTCGGGCCTTGGCCTTTTCCAGATGACTTCTATGGGAATTTCAAAATTTTCTTAATTATCTTCTGCAGTTTGGTACTTGCTACAATCAGTACTCATGCTGTTGAATTTCTTTATGAGCTTGCCTGAGATTGTGATCAACCTAGCCTCAATGCGATAAACTCAGCGAGTTTATCTACGGCGTGGGCGGATTCTTGGGTGTTTTTGACAAGGCTGATACCGATTTGACCGAGTTCGGGTAATAT
>NZ_JAKRFW010000123.1:0-1410 GCF_022347905.1 Pseudoalteromonas sp. Of11M-6
TTTTAGCGCATTTTTGTCAATTTTACCGTTCGGGGATAGCGGCCACTGTGATACCGCAATGTAGCGACTTGGCAGCATGTACTCTGGTAGTAATGCCCGTAGATACTCACGTAGCTGCTGTGCCAAACCCGTCGCTTCTTCTGTTCGGACGTAAGCCTGTAACTGTGACTCTCCTGCCTCTTCTACCACTAACACTAGCGATTCTATTACTGCATCATGGCTATTTAGGTGATGCTCTATTTCCCCAAGCTCAATACGAAAACCTCGTAACTTCACCTGCTCGTCAACGCGCCCTATAAAACACAACTCTCCTTGTTGGTCATATCGAACTAAGTCTCCTGTACGATAAAGTCGTGCATCTGTGTTGTGACTAAAGCGGTCTGGAATAAAACGCTGTGCCGTTAGCTGTGGCTGATTAAGATAACCACTAGCCACGCCCGCACCACCTAAATACAACTCACCCGTTACTCCAAACGGTAACAGCTCTCCTTGTTCTCCCAGTACGTAAGCCTGCGTATTGGACACCGGACGACCTATTCTCGGGGCCTGCTCCGGTGCCGCTGTCATTTCATAGTAAGTGGAGTACGTCGTATCCTCTGACGGTCCATACAAGTTCACAACTCGCCGTAACTCTCGCCCACTAAATAACTTCTCTACTACTGTCTGTGCCAGTGGCTCTCCTGCCAAGTTGACACTCAGAACCGAGCTAGGAAGCCGCTGCGCCGCCAGCAATGCATCTATTCCCGACGGCACTGTATTAATTAGACTAATACCCGCTATGTCTTCGTTTAGCAGAGTCAGAATGTTTTCCACTAAGATTACTTTGCCACCAAAGCTCAGTGGAACGAATAACTCAAACACCGATAAGTCGAAGTTAAGTGACGTGCTTGCCAACACCCCCGCTAACTCTTCCGGCTGATAAAACTCTCCTGCCCACTGCACCATCGCCAACGCATTCCTGTGCGCTATCACTACCCCTTTTGGCTTACCTGTCGAGCCTGATGTATAAATAAGGTAACTTGGCTGGTCGCTCGTAGCTTGCGGATGACGGCCTAAGTTGTCTCTACACTGTTGTGCTAAGTCCTGCTGTAGTTTAGTGGCGTCTAGCTGCCACAGAGTGACACCTGCGATATCCAACAGCCCTTGAGTATGCTCGTTACAAATAACATGCTGCAACTGCGTATCTGCAACAATATACTCCAGTCGCTGTTTGGGATAATTAGGGTCCAGTGGGACATAGCGTCCTCCAGCTTTTAATACTGCCAACACTGCCACAACCATATTCACCGAGCGTGTTAACAATATCCCTACCGCATCTCCTAGCTGCACTGCTTGATGCTGTAGTTGTCGTGCCAATTGGTTTGCACGTTGGTTGAGCTGACCATAGCTGATACTTTCATTGGCTGTTTC
>NZ_JAKRFW010000124.1:0-1362 GCF_022347905.1 Pseudoalteromonas sp. Of11M-6
TACCGGCAAAAGATTTGATACAAAAACTGGATTGAGCTATATGCAGGCACGATACTATGATCCAGTCATAGGTCGTTTCTACTCGAATGATCCTGTTGGGGCAATGGGGCATATTGGGCGTGGCAACCCTGTTCATGGATTTGGCAGATATACCTATGGGAATAATAACCCATATAAATACACTGATCCTGATGGCAGGATTCCGGTTGCCTTAGCATGGTTTGCTACTCCCCCCGGACAAGCAGCATTGATTACCGCAGGTAAATGGGTCGCTGGTATAACAGGCGCAGCTATTGGTGTTGGCATTGCCAACGATGTAGTCAAACCTATGATGAATGAATCTGCGGTTCCTGATGTTCCAAATGGTTTAGTTGGTGACCAAAGTGACGACCGGGCAGGCCCCAATAAAAGTGGCAAAAGGCATACTTCTGGTCCCCTTACTTCTGAAAATGGGGGGACTGGAGATTATGAGACAGATTTGGAAACCCTAACAGGAGGGACTCGCCCAGCCGGAGAAGGAGATTCAGCTCCTCCGGGAAGCCAAGTCGGAGAAAATGGAATATTTGGTAGACCTGAAAACAGCACTGGTGGAGCAAGTATTGACATTCCGGCCAAAGAAGACAAGCCTCATGAAACATTGCACTATGATAAGAAATAGTAGATAAATTTTGGACGTAATTATGAAAAGTATCCCGATAAAAACGGGCAACACAGAACTAAATAAGATTATTGAGTTAATCCTTGGATCACGGTTGATTGGGTTCGAGATACCGAAAAATCAGAGCTTGTCTTGTACTTGGTCTTTGAGATTGTTCTTTGAGAATTGCTGTGATGTTTTATGCTGCTCATCGGATGTTGCAAGTTGTGGTGACCGTAGTTGGCAAGAGTATGGATACTTGAAACTAGATATAACAGACGAAAATTTGCTAGGTAGCCGAGATAAGTATAACTTCAGAGAAATAACACCAGTTGCATTCACAAAGATCTCTAAGTTAGTAAATAATGAAGATGATGTTGTTGCTGAGTGTGGGCTTATAATGACCACTGAAAAAGAGCAGCAAGTAGTAATATCTACGGCACCTGCACCGGGAGCTGTAACAATTAAAGCTGAATTTTACGATGGTGAGTACGATCCCGAAATTCCTTTCGAGGACTTAAACGAGCTACCAATGTGACTCAACTTTTTGATGATTTTTGAATCCAAAGCCTCGCACTCGCGGGGCTTTGTTTTTTCTGGCTGTGGTGGCTTCTGCTTTCAAGATGCAGCAGCTCAATGAAAAAATCCGTTTGGTGCCAAATTCAATTGGGTGATCTGATCAGGTGAGATGCCGTGAGGGTAATTCTATCTTATTGTTAATACTA
>NZ_JAKRFW010000125.1:0-1241 GCF_022347905.1 Pseudoalteromonas sp. Of11M-6
CTCGTCATTAAATAGCGTGCCAACTGGTTCGATTGCCTATCTAACTCACCATAACTCATCTTGCTGTCACCACACACGACCGCTGTCTGCGTACTCTGTCGCTGAGCTTGCGCGGTAAAGTGGGAAACGATATTGCCCCACGCCTGCGTAGCATTATCACTTCGAGCATTACATTCGTGCACTAGCTGCCTAACTTCTTTTGCTGACAGCATGTCTAGCTGAGACAGCGCAATATCCCACTCACCTCGTGTGTCTGCCAGCGCTTCTAATAGCTGCTGTAAATGCGTACTTAATTGTTCTATATGTGCTTCACTAAAGAGGCTCGTATCATAGCTCCAGCTAACGCCACCTCCTTGTTCATCTATGGCTAAGTCAACTTTTAAATCAAACTTTGCTTGCACTATATCTGATTGATAAGGCGCTACTTCTATTCCCGCAAGTTGCAATGGTTGATGCTCATGTAGGCCATAATCTGTATTCGTCGTCACCATAATCTGGAACAAAGGTCCATGGGCACGACTTCTTGGCACTTTCAGCTTTTCTACTAACTGCTCAAATGGAACATCTTGGTGACTTTGACCTGCTAAGTGGGTCGCTCGCACATGGGCATAATATTCCGCTAAGCTGTCATGCTGTGTATTCACCCTCAACACTAAGGTGTTTACAAAGAAGCCGATTAAAGGGGCTAACTCTGCTTGAAGGCGATTCGCAACCGGTGTGCCCATAATGATGTCATGACTATTGCTATGTCTTGATAAGACCAATGACAATGCACCATGTAATAACATAAAAGGAGTCAATTGATGACGTTTAGCTGCTGCCAATAACGCATCCGCTGTTTGCGCTGAAAACGCTGACACCACCTGAGCACCATGATATTGCTTCTCTGCTGGACGGGGATAATCCAATGTGAGGTTATGCACCGCGGGGGCTTCATCCAACTGCGCTAACCAATAACTGAGCTGTTTATCTAATACCGTATCCGTTATATGCGTTCGCTGCCACTGCGCATAATCTCCATACTGTAACGCCAATTGTGGTAAAGGCTCGGCTTCACCTTGACTATAGGCTTCATACAAACGTACAAACTCATTGGTCAACACCTGCATTGACCAACCATCCGACGCGATATGATGCATATTAAAGAGTAGGACTCCTGTATCCTCTCCGGTCGCCAAATACAATACCTTTAATAGTAAGTCTTCTGCCAAGTTAAACGCGGTGGTGATAACCTCTGATAT
>NZ_JAKRFW010000126.1:0-2186 GCF_022347905.1 Pseudoalteromonas sp. Of11M-6
TTTAGTGTAGTTAGTGGAACATGCTGGAAAGCATGACGAAACAGGGTGATAGTCCCGTACACAAAAACTTATCTAGAGTGAAATCGAGTAGGTCGGAGCACGTGAAACTTTGACTGAATATGGGGGGACCATCCTCCAAGGCTAAATACTCCCAACTGACCGATAGTGAACCAGTACCGTGAGGGAAAGGCGAAAAGAACCCCTGTGAGGGGAGTGAAATAGAACCTGAAACCGTGTACGTACAAGCAGTAGGAGCCTACTTGTTGGGTGACTGCGTACCTTTTGTATAATGGGTCAGCGACTTATATTCTGTAGCGAGGTTAACCATTTAGGGGAGCCGTAGCGAAAGCGAGTCTTAACTGGGCGCTTAAGTTGCAGGGTATAGACCCGAAACCCGGTGATCTAGCCATGGGCAGGTTGAAGGTTGAGTAACATCAACTGGAGGACCGAACCCACTAACGTTGAAAAGTTAGGGGATGACCTGTGGCTAGGAGTGAAAGGCTAATCAAACCGGGAGATAGCTGGTTCTCCCCGAAATCTATTTAGGTAGAGCCTCGGACGAATACTTACGGGGGTAGAGCACTGTTAAGGCTAGGGGGTCATCCCGACTTACCAACCCTTTGCAAACTCCGAATACCGTAAAGTAATATCCGGGAGACACACGGCGGGTGCTAACGTCCGTCGTGGAGAGGGAAACAACCCAGACCGTCAGCTAAGGTCCCAAAGTGTATGTTAAGTGGGAAACGATGTGGGAAGGCTAAAACAGCTAGGAGGTTGGCTTAGAAGCAGCCACCCTTTAAAGAAAGCGTAATAGCTCACTAGTCGAGTCGGCCTGCGCGGAAGATGTAACGGGGCTAAACATACCACCGAAGCTACGGCTGCGTACGTAAGTATGCGGGGTAGGGGAGCGTTCTGTAAGTGGCTGAAGGTGTGCCGGGAGGCATGCTGGACATATCAGAAGTGCGAATGCTGACATGAGTAACGACAAGAGGAGTGAAAAACTCCTCCGCCGGAAGACCAAGGGTTCCTATCCCATGTTAATCAGGGTAGGGTGAGTCGACCCCTAAGGCGAGGCTGAAGAGCGTAGTCGATGGGAAACGGGTTAATATTCCCGTACTCGGTATGAATGCGATGGGGGGACGGAGCAGGCTAGGCAAGCATGGCGTTGGTTGTCCATGTGAAAGGCTGTAGGCTGGTGACTTAGGAAAATCCGGGTTGCACTCGGGTGAAGGAACTAGGCAAAATTGTACCGTAACTTCGGGAGAAGGTACGCTCTTGTTTGTGAAGGACTTGCTCTGTAAGCAAACGAGAGCCGCAGTGACCAGGTGGCTGGGACTGTTTATTAAAAACACAGCACTGTGCAAAATCGTAAGATGACGTATACGGTGTGACACCTGCCCGGTGCCGGAAGGTTAATTGATGGGGTTAGCTTAGGCGAAGCTCTTGATCGAAGCCCCGGTAAACGGCGGCCGTAACTATAACGGTCCTAAGGTAGCGAAATTCCTTGTCGGGTAAGTTCCGACCTGCACGAATGGTGTAACCATGGCCACGCTGTCTCCACCCGAGACTCAGTGAAATTGAAATCGCAGTGAAGATGCTGTGTACCCGCGGCTAGACGGAAAGACCCCGTGAACCTTTACTACAGCTTGGCACTGAACATTGACCCTACATGTGTAGGATAGGTGGGAGGCTTTGAAGCAGGGGGCGGTCTCCTCCCAAAGAGTAACGGAGGAGCACGAAGGTTTGCTAAGTACGGTCGGACATCGTACGGTTAGTGTAATGGTAGAAGCAAGCTTAACTGCGAGACAGACACGTCGAGCAGGTACGAAAGTAGGTCATAGTGATCCGGTGGTTCTGAATGGAAGGGCCATCGCTCAACGGATAAAAGGTACTCCGGGGATAACAGGCTGATACCGCCCAAGAGTTCATATCGACGGCGGTGTTTGGCACCTCGATGTCGGCTCATCACATCCTGGGGCTGAAGTCGGTCCCAAGGGTATGGCTGTTCGCCATTTAAAGTGGTACGCGAGCTGGGTTTAGAACGTCGTGAGACAGTTCGGTCCCTATCTGCCGTGGGCGTTTGAGAATTGAGAGGGGCTGCTCCTAGTACGAGAGGACCGGAGTGGACGAACCGCTGGTGTTCGGGTTGTGATGCCAATTGCATTGCCCGGTAGCTACGTTCGGAA
>NZ_JAKRFW010000127.1:0-1214 GCF_022347905.1 Pseudoalteromonas sp. Of11M-6
TAGTATTAACAATAAGATAGAATTACCCTCACGGCATCTCACCTGATCAGATCACCCAATTGAATTTGGCACCAAACG
Organism: Pseudoalteromonas sp. Of11M-6; assembly: GCF_022347905.1. Taxonomy (NCBI): domain Bacteria; kingdom Pseudomonadati; phylum Pseudomonadota; class Gammaproteobacteria; order Alteromonadales; family Pseudoalteromonadaceae; genus Pseudoalteromonas; species Pseudoalteromonas sp. Of11M-6. The sequence goes on from NZ_JAKRFW010000127.1 coordinate 79, forward strand.
GATTTTTTCATTGAGCTGCTGTTTTTGAAGAAAACACCAAGCTACAACTGCCAGAAAAAACAAAGCCCCGCTAGTGCGAGGCTTTGGATTCAAAATTTAAAATAGACGGATTAGTTTAACTCTATTAATGATGCTCGTTCACTATTTACTCGTAAAAACTCATCACCAAAAAATCGAATAAACAAATGATAATTTGACTCCCAGTGACTCTCATCGCAAAGCCAATTGTCGTCTCGATCTTGAGGAGACTTGTAGCCAAGCTCATCAACTGAATCAATATTTGAGTTAAAAAATCCTTCACTAAATTCCATATAACGAATATTTTCAAATAGTAAAATTATAGGATTACCATTTTTATTAAATTCTTCATTTGGTACAAAGGATAACTTCACCTCATTTATTGAAGCTTTAACAATAACCTCATCAAAGTCATACAAATTATGCAAATCAAAAAGTTCTTCATCGACTAGTAACTCATTGCTTTGACCAACTCTAAAGTTTTTTATCATGACTTATTCTCTTTTTCTAAGAATTTCCTAGCAGCTCTGATCTCCTTCTGTGTAGTGCGGGTAGTATCAGCACCTTTAGTATTATAAGCTGGCTGATTTGGAGCTTGTAGGTTTCTTGTTGATGTTTTAGTGTGCGGAGTAGGGACTCCGTTATGTGCCTTTCCATCAAGATCAATTTCTACTTTTTGACTTGGAGAGCGCATTGTTACCCTGTTTTTATTACCATTCTCTTTAACAAGAGCCGTTGCTTGCTTTTTTATATTGGCAGAATTCTTGGCAGCTTCAACTCCCTGATCTTTGATGCCTTGTCTGACTGATTTTGTTACTTGTTTTATTGCAAATTTCCCAGCATTTTTTACTGTCGGCATGGGAATGCCAGTAGCAGATTCAACAGCCTCTGACGCTAACTCTTTTGCAGCAAAGATTACAAGTGGGACAAGTATAGGCAAACGACCGTCTGGATCTGTATACTTATAAGGGTTGTTATTCGCATAAGCATAACGGTTAAAGCTATGAATATCACGGAATCCAACAGGATCATTCGAGTAGAAACGACCTATGACTGGATCATAGTATCGTGCCTGCATATAGCTCAATCCAGTTTTTGTATCAAATCTTTTGCCGGTA
>NZ_JAKRFW010000128.1:0-1172 GCF_022347905.1 Pseudoalteromonas sp. Of11M-6
GAAGAAATTATCCTCAATCCCCACTTGCTCAAGGCCAAGTACCTGTTGCCAAATCTCACAAAGTTGGGTCTCTAAGGCATTGCGCGGTGCCACATAGAGGTTGTCGGCTTGAAGCTCTGGCACGGGGAGTGCTTTGCGGTCAAGCTTACCGTTACCCGTGAGTGGAATATGCTCGATTAGAGTAAAGTGACTGGGCACCATGTATTCAGGTAAAGCAGCACTTAGGGCGAGCTTTAACTCGGTAATTTCAAGGTCAGGCTCTGCGACAAGATAAGCGGCCAGCGCTTTGCCTTGCGGTGCAGGCACGTCAATCACCACAGCGTTTTGTACGCCTTGTTGGTCGACAATAGCAGCGGCAATCTCGCCTAGTTCGACACGATAACCACGAATTTTCACCTGCTCATCGTTACGACCGAGATACACCAAGTCGCCGTTGTCTAGGAAACGGGCAAGGTCACCGGTTTTGTACAGCTTGCTATGGGCGGGGTCGTGACTAAATGGATTATCAATAAAGCGCTCAGCATTGAGTTCAGGGCGGTTTAAGTAACCACGGGCAACCCCAAGGCCTGAAATATATAACTCACCCGGCGCACCAATGGGCATGGGCTGCAGCGACTCAGACAGCACATGAAGATTAACGTTAGGGTAGGCTTTACCTATGCCTTGATGAAGACGTGGGTAGGCCTGTGCTAGCATCGCACCGACTGTGGCTTCCGTTGGGCCATATTCATCGAAAATAGCGTTTACATGGTCGCTTAATGCGGCAATGGCCTGCTCAGTCAGCGCTTCACCACCGAGCATTAGGGCATCGACTTGTGCGTCGCTGCCAGGCAATAGCGCCATGGCAAGACTCGGTGTGGTTTTCACAAAGCCAACGTTCGCGGTATTTAGATGAGTTCTAAAGGCGGCGGCATCAAGAATATCGCCTTCATAAACACACACCGTTTGTCCAGCAAGGAGCGGGCATAAGGTGGTGGTCACCGACAGGTCAAAACAGTAGTTAGAAGAAAAGTCGATATTACGATACTTGTCACCTAGCTGGCGGGTTAAGGCGTGAAGATAGTAAAGCACATTGTGCTGAGTGAGCATCACACCTTTTGGTTGTCCGGTTGTCCCTGAGGTGTAGATGATATAAGCCAAGTTAGCCAACGCGGTTGGACGCACTAAGTTCT
>NZ_JAKRFW010000129.1:0-1165 GCF_022347905.1 Pseudoalteromonas sp. Of11M-6
GGTTGTACTGGACTTGAACCAGTGACCCTCGCCTTGTAAGGGCGATGCTCTCCCAACTGAGCTAACAACCCAAATTGTGTTTCAATTTATACTCTTGAACAGAGTTATGGTGGGTTGTACCGGACTTAAACCAGTGACCCTTGCCTTGCCTTAGTGTGATGCTTTGCATCGTCCACTCTATCTAAATAATAAAGTGGTGGGTTGTACTGGACTTGAACCAGTGACCCTCGCCTTGTAAGGGCGATGCTCTCCCAACTGAGCTAACAACCCAAATTGTATTACAACGTCTGCCGTTGTGGGGCGGTATTATAGGTTTAGTTTGAAAAGAGTCAACACTTAACTTTAAAAAACTATACTGTATGATGTTTTTATGCTCAACGCTTTAAGCTCTTCATTATAGAAGAGGTGAGGGGGCTTATATTTTTGGTCCTAGAATCATCTTATTTTGGGGGAAAGTAAGTTGCTGTGCTTTGCATGTTATAGCGCGAAATTAAGCAGGGTAGGATACCATGCGGAATAAGAAAAGAGCCGTAAATCACTCTGGCCTAATTGGATTTAAAACAAAAAGGCAGAGGTTCGGTAACTATGCGTTTTAAATTGTGTAATAAATAATCAAATTCAAGGTGTTAGGCTTGCAAAGGGGAGTGGTTTGGTTATATTCTACGCTTCTTGATTTAAAATGAATCAGTTAGAAAAAACTTTCATAAAAGTTGTTGACTTTATTTTTGCTCCTGCATAGAATGCGCCCCGCACTCAGCGATACAGGCTAGCAGTTCAGGTCTGACTATTATGGGGCTATAGCTCAGCTGGGAGAGCGCTTGCATGGCATGCAAGAGGTCGACGGTTCGATCCCGTCTAGCTCCACCAATTTATCGTTAGTGCATATGTCCTAGTACATAATTCAAATGGCAACGCCTCGAGTGCGAAGCTGTTTGTTATTGTGTCCCCTTCGTCTAGAGGCCTAGGACACCGCCCTTTCACGGCGGTAACAGGGGTTCGAATCCCCTAGGGGACGCCACTTACTTTGGTAAGTAACTCGGTTAGCGAGAGGATAAACCGCTAAATAAAGTCCTAGTGACACAGAAATAGCAAGTCTGTGATTTGCAAAAAATTCTGCGTCCCCTTCGTCTAGAGGCCTAGGACACCGCCCTTTCACGGCGGTAAC
>NZ_JAKRFW010000130.1:0-1077 GCF_022347905.1 Pseudoalteromonas sp. Of11M-6
TGTCCACTTCCCCTTTAATGGCACACCTCTAAACTGGAGTTTTCCAACTTAGTGCGGTAAATCGCCGGAGGCAAGTTACCAAGGCTCTCATGTGTTCTTTCTTCGTTGTAATCTAAACGCCAGAACCAAGCCATATCTCTCACTTGGTTGATGCTCTCAAACAAGTAAGCATTTAAAAATTCCCTTCTGAATGAGCCATTGAAACGCTCTATAAAAGCATTTTGCTGCGGCTTTCCTGCTTCTATATAGGCGAGTTCTATATCTCGCTCATGACACCAATCTGTTAGTTTATTTGAAATGAGTTCCGGGCCATTATCCACGCGAATTTGTGCTGGTAGACGACCTCTCTCTGACTCTAGCTGCTCTAATACACGGATAACTCGCGCAGCTGGGAGTGATGTATCCACTTCTATAGCCAAGCACTCTCGTGTCGCTTCATCAAGCACATTTAAGGTTCTAAATCGTTTTCCGCAATAAAGTGTGTCATGTGTAAAATCCAATGCCCATTGATAGTTCACCTCATTCTTAACCTCAAGTGGTTGCGGCTCCCGTAGCGGCAATTTACGCTTAGTTCTACGTCTTAAGTTCAAACCCATTAAGCAATACACGCGGTAAATACGCTTATGGTTAAACGGATACCCTTTAAATTTTATTCTGCCCACACACTTCCAGAAGCCAGCTTGTGGTGACTTTTCAAGTACCTCTTTAATCGCATTAATGACAGCAGCGTCTGCATAACGCCAATCCCGCTCTGGGCGGTAATAGGTTGAGCGGCTGAGCCCTACAGATGCGCATGACTTCACAATGCTCAGGCCAGCTTCAACCAGGGTGTTTACGCAACTACGCCGTTCTGCTGTCACCAGCCCTTTTTTGCAAAGAGCTCCTTGATCGCATTATTCTCTAGGCTGACTTCAGCATACATTTTTTTGAGCTTAAGATTTTCTTCTTCAAGCTCTTTGAGTTTTTTAACATCAGAAGCCTCCATACCACCATACCTCGACTTCCAGTTGTAAAACGTACCATTGCTTATGCCGTGTTTACGACATACGTCCTCAACTTTCATACCTGAGTCTGCTT
>NZ_JAKRFW010000014.1:0-121761 GCF_022347905.1 Pseudoalteromonas sp. Of11M-6
TAGCAGCGACTTTATGTCGCGAAAAAGCACACCGTGGCAGCGACTTTATGTCGCGAAAAAATACATCGTAGCAGCGACTTTATATCGCGAAGAAACACATCGTAGCAGCGGATTTTACGTAGCGGAAAAACACATCGTAGCAGCGACTTTATGTCGCGACCAACAATAAAAAAGCGGCCAATAGGCCGCAGTTAGGAAGTGAATTGGTACTAGCCTATTAAAATTACAAAACCTTAAAACACGTACTTCACTGAAAGTTGCAGTCTATCTAAATCACCTTCGAGGCCACTTTCTGTTTCCCGAGTACCCATCTTATATTCAGCACCAAAGGTAAGTTTTTTCACGGGTGAATAAAGTAGGTTTGCGCTGTAACTCATACTTGATTTTGTCGGATCGCCAGTTACCGCCAGCAAATCGCTTTCGTTATCAGCATTAAAGAATGAGTATAAGAATGTTGAGCGGAACTGATCATTCCAGCTATGTTGGTAAGCAATAAAGCCCGACGTCGAGTCAATTGCATGTAACGAGTTACCGTCGTATACCGCACCATTAGCAACGTTCAGTCCTACATAACGACCAAGCCCTTGGCCTTGGGTCAGCATAAACTTCAAGTTATTGTTGCCAAAATTAACACGACCAGATGCACTGACCCCAAATGAGCTTTCAGACTCATCAGCTCCACCGACTTTATAGGTTATTTGGCGCGCAAGTGCCGCTACCGCAATATGACCCCAATCTGCATTGTGTGTGTAACGTGCAGTGAAATCAGGCATGCTAGCGTCATCAGTGACGACACGGCCACTATCTGCAGTGGTAACCGTGCTTTCTGGGTTTTCAATAGAGAAAGACCAGTTTCCCGTGGTGTATTTAGCCATGGCTTGGCGTACGAAAACAGTGCCTTCAGCTGGGCCAACGAAATCTAAAGTCTCTGGTAGCGCGCTAACATTTTGGAAGTTTGACCAAGCTTGACCGAACAAGAAGCCTTTGTAGCTCACAAAGGCTTGGCGAATACGAGGTGAGTAGGAGTTACTCACACGCTCATTGCCTCCAGATGTAGAAATAAAGTCTAGCTCGATTTTAGTCTTGATACTGCTGCCATCATCAAGCTTAGTATCGGTCCCGAAGCTAAAGCGAGATTGGCGAGCGTGCATATCAAACACAGCATCGCTATCTGAGTTAACCCCGACAGGAGTCGTACCAGGAACGTAAAAGTCTCGGCCGATATTTTGCGCACCCAGCGCGCCGTCAGAAAAGTCACTCCAAATGGCATCTAGCTTGATATAACCACCATAGTTAACTTTAGTATCGCCAATCTCAGCCGCAGTGGCAGGGAGAGCGCAGAGGCTACTGATAGCAACTGCGAGCAGTTTTTTATTAATGTTATTCGTTGTCATAATCCAGTTCCTCAATAGCTGTGCTTTGCAGTTGGCAGCAGCCGATATTCATATTAATCATCACTAACTGTTGTTTAAGGTTGGTTTTTACTCAATTACCTATTGGTCTATTAGACTAAGGTGGCATACAGTAAATGAGCGGAGGATAAGGCGATCATAACGTTTGAATTAGGTACAGTCGGTAAGTTGTATGAAACTTTTACGTTTGCAGCTGTTCTACAACTAAGGTCTAATACTTAAACACCCAAGGCTGGGTGATCCTTAGGAAAAGCGTGTCTAGCAGACCTAGACCTCTAAATATAATGGAGATGACTATGTCACAGAGCATTTATCCAGTTCCTGAAAAAATCAAGAACGCAGCATTAATCAACGACGAGCAATATCAAGAACTATATCAAAAGTCGATTGATGACCCCGCAGAGTTTTGGAAAGAGCACGGTCAACGTTTAGATTGGTTCAAACCTTATAGTAAAGTTAAAAATACCTCATTTGATAAAGGCCATATCAATATTAAATGGTATGAAGACGGCGTACTAAATGCCTCTTATAACTGTATCGATAGACACCTCGAAAAGCGCGCCGATAAAGTTGCGTTGATTTGGGAAGGTGATAACCCAGAACAAACAGAAAATATTACCTACCAACAACTGCATGATGAAGTCGCAAAGCTTGCCAATGGTCTTAAGAGTCTGGGCGTTACAAAGGGTGACCGCGTGGCAATCTACATGCCGATGACTCCACAAGCAATTTATGCCATGCAGGCCTGTGCAAGAATTGGTGCTATCCATTCCGTTGTGTTTGGGGGCTTTTCACCTTCTGCGATTGCAGACCGTATTAAAGATTCTGGCGCCAAAGTGGTCATCACCTCAGATGAAGGTCGTCGCGGTGGTAATTGTGTGCCGCTTAAGGCTAATGTTGATGAAGCGGTAGCACAAGTTGGCGTCACCACTATTGAGCATGTGATTGTACATCAATTAACAGGTGGCGATGTTGAATGGAATGCTCACGATGTATGGTGGCATGAATTAGTTGCTGATAAGCCAGCCGAATGTGAACCTGAAATGATGAATGCGGAAGATCCGCTCTTTATTCTTTATACCTCGGGCTCTACCGGTCAGCCGAAAGGGGTAGTGCATACTACGGGTGGATATCTAGTGTATGCATCAATGACCCATGAGTATGTATTCGACCTTCAAGAAGATGATATTTACTGGTGTAGCGCGGATGTGGGCTGGATCACAGGTCATAGTTATATTGCTTATGGTCCACTGGTGAATGGTTGTACTCAAGTTGTATTCGAAGGCGTGCCGACCTATCCGACGTCTGGTCGCATGGGTGAAATCGTTGATAAACATGGCGTTACTATTCTCTATACTGCGCCTACCGCGATCCGTGCTTTGATGGCGAAAGGGGACGAGCCGACAGCAAGTTCTAAGCGTGATAGTTTACGTATTTTGGGTTCAGTCGGTGAGCCAATTAATCCAGAGGCTTGGTCTTGGTATTATGAGCAAATTGGTAATAGTGACTGTCCTATCGTAGATACTTGGTGGCAAACTGAAACGGGCGGCATCATGATCACGCCACTACCTGGCGCGACTGCACTTAAGCCGGGTTCTGCGACCCGTCCATTCTTTGGTATTGCTCCTGCACTATTTGACGCGGAAGGCAATACGCTGACAGGCGCGACTGAAGGAAATCTGGTGATTTTGGATAGTTGGCCTTCACAAGCCCGTACGGTTTATGGCGACCATGAGCGTTTTGAACAAACGTACTTCTCGGCTTATCCGGGCGTTTATTTTACGGGCGATGGTTGTCGCCGTGATGAAGACGGTTACTACTGGATCACCGGTCGCGTGGATGATGTACTTAACGTTTCAGGTCACCGCCTCGGTACTGCTGAAATCGAAAGTGCGTTAGTCGCTCACGAAGCGGTTGCTGAGGCGGCTGTGGTAGGCTATCCACACGACATTAAAGGTCAAGGGATCTATGTCTATATAACGCCAAATGAAGGGGTAACGGTATCTGACGAGTTAACTAAAGAGGTGAGAAATTGGGTGCGTAAAGAGCTAAGCCCAATTGCAACCCCTGACATGATCCAATGGTCTCCAGGTTTACCTAAAACCCGTTCTGGTAAAATCATGCGCCGTATTTTGCGTAAGATTGCAGCCAACGAGTATCAACAGTTAGGGGATACTTCTACACTTGCCGATCCAAGTGTGGTTGATGAATTAATCGAGAATAGATTGAATCGTTAACTGAATAACTTGAATTGCGACCTAATATAAACATACTATAACGGCTGTTATCTTTACGATAACAGCCGATTTTTTAGGAGCATAGCATGTATCAGTTTTTAATCGCGGATGATCATCCTCTATTTCGAGAGGCGCTTAAGGGGGCTCTAAAAGCGCAGTTTGAAGGACTAGAGGTATTCGAATCTGAAAACTTTGACACTACGCTCTCGGTCTTACAACAACAAGAAGAACTAGACCTACTCCTGCTCGATTTACATATGCCGGGCAATGGTGATTTATATGGACTAATTCGGATCCGTGAGGATCACCCAAGTCTTCCAGTTGTTGTGGTTTCGGGAAGCGAAGACCTTTCTATCATTTCTAAAGTGATGGGATACGGCGCGATGGGTTTTATCCCAAAAGCGGCGTCAGTAGAACAAATTACCGAAGCCATAGAGCAAGTGCTCGAAGGTGACACGTGGTTGCCTGAAGGCATGAAAGACAAAGTGGCTGAACTTGAAGGGGAGGACAAAGAGCTTGCCCAACAAGTGGCCTCGCTCACGCCGCAGCAATATAAAGTGCTACAATATTTACACGAAGGCTTGCTGAATAAGCAAATTGCCTACGAGCTAAATATTTCAGAGGCAACGGTGAAAGCACATATCACCGCTATCTTCAGAAAGTTGGGTGTCTATAATCGTACTCAAGCCGTATTGATTGCTTCAAAACTACAACTAGAACCTATCGAAGCGAGTGACTAATTTCGCATCATTGCTTGCAAGGTGCTTACCTTGCAAGCAATGATGCTTTAGCTTAACTCTTTAAACGCCTGACTTAGTCCCTCTATTGTTAGCGGATACATTCTGTCTTGCATTAATTGATTTATTAGCTCTATCGAATGGTAATAAGACCAATAGCTTTGCGGCTGAGGGTTAAGCCAAGCCACCTTACTAAAGTGATTGGTTAAACGATTCAGCCAAGTAGCACCTGCTTCTTGATTCCAATGCTCTACGCTACCTCCGGGATAGGTGATTTCATAGGGGCCCATTGTCGCGTCACCAACAAATATTAGTCGATAGTCTGAACCGTAACGGTTAATTAGCTGATAAGTATCAAGCAATTCGCTGTCACGACGGTCATTATCGTGCCAAACATGTTCGTACACACAATTATGAAAGTAAAAAAACTCAAGGTGCTTAAATTCACTGTGTGCGGCACTGAAGAGTTGTTCACAAAGCTGGATATGGTCATCCATAGAGCCGCCAATATCAAACAGCATCAATACCTTCACTGAGTTATGTCGCTCAGGAGCCATTTTCACATCCAGCATGCCGCCTTGTCTTGCGGTAGCGCGAATGGTTTCATTAAGATCGAGCTGAACGCTTGCTCCACTGCGCGCAAATTTACGCAATTGCTTGAGTGCAAGCTTAATATTGCGGCTGCTGATGTCGGTATTACTGTCAAGATTGCGATACTGCCGTTTATCCCAGACTTTTACTGCTCTGCGATGGCGATTTCCATCTTGGCCAATGCGGATCCCTTCAGGATTATAGCCGTAAGCGCCAAAAGGCGAAGTGCCTCCTGTACCAACCCATTTATTGCCGCCTGCGTGACGTTTTTGTTGCTCAGCCAAGCGTGCTTTCAACGTTTCAAGGAGCTTATCGAGTCCACCCATGGCGTTAAGTTTGGCTTTTTCTTCTTCAGACAGCGACTTCTCAAACTCTTTACGCAACCAATCCTCAGGCAATTGCTGCTGTTGAAGTTGTGAGAAGAGATCAATTGACTCTATTCCCTCAAAGTAATCAGCAAACGCACGGTCGAATTTATCAAACAAGGTTTCATCTTTCACGAAGATGGTTTTTGCCAAAAAGTAAAAGCCGTCCAGATCGGCAAAGCAAACTTCTTTATCCAGCGCCTCTAAACAGTCTAGTAATTCGCGCAGGCTCGCTTTGATACCGTAACGTCTAAGCGTGAGTACAAAATCGATGAGCATGATCAGCGGCGGCTCATAAAGGCAAGTTTCTCAACCAAAGAAACATCTTGCTCGTTTTTAAGTAGCGCACCAAATAACGGCATTAGGCCACCTTGGTTAGATTTGTCATGCAACGCGTCAGGGGAAATATCTTCCGCTAATAATAGTTTTAGCCAGTCGAGTAATTCACTCGTGCTTGGCTTTTTCTTTAGGTTTGGTGTGTCGCGTAATTGGAAAAAGCTTTCGAGTGCTCGTTGTACTAAATTTGCTTTAATATGTGGAAAATGCACGTCTACAATCTGCTGCATCTCTTCTTTGCTCGGAAAGTCGATGTAGTGGAAAAAGCAGCGGCGTAAAAAGGCATCTGGTAGCTCTTTTTCATTGTTTGAAGTGATAATAACGATGGGGCGCACCTTTGCCTTTATTTGCTCGTTAGTTTCGTAGACATGAAACTCCATTTTATCGAGTTCTAACAGCAGATCATTGGGGAATTCAATATCGGCTTTGTCGATTTCATCAATCAGCAGAACGGGGCGCTTTGTGGCGGTAAATGCCTGCCACAGCTTACCTTTGATGATGTAATTGCCAACGTCATTAACGCGAGGATCGCCAAGTTGACTGTCGCGTAAACGCGAGACCGCATCGTATTCGTACAGGCCTTGCTGGGCTTTGGTTGTTGACTTTATATGCCATTGAATTAGTTCGGTATCTAAACTTTTTGCCAATTCTTCGGCGAGTAAGGTCTTGCCAGTACCAGGTTCACCTTTAATGAGGAGTGGTTTTTCTAAAACGATGGCCGCATTCACGGCCTGTTGTAGAGCAGAGGTAGCAATATATTGATCAGTACCTTTAAACATAGTTCAACTTCTTGTGGTCAGATGAGATAGGCTCATCTTGCCACAATCAGCTTTTCGCTGCCAACCCTGCTTCGGTTTCGATTAAGGTAAAGCGAGGCACCGCTTCGCCTTCGACCATAACGTCTTCTAAAAACATTTCAAGTGGTCGAACCCAAAAGCTCATATCTCCATATAGGGTTTGATAAACCACTTGCTTCTCTTGCGTTTCACTGTGCGTTGCCAAGGCGTGCACTCGATATAATTTTCCTTTGTAGTGGCGGTAAATTCCAGGTGTGATATCCACTAATTCAAGCTCCAAAAAATAAAAGCCGTACGTGACGGGCTGAAATGTTATAATCCGTGCCATTAAGACTGAAGGTGTTTAAAGATGAATTATATTGCGCTGGACGATTATAAGAAAGCTTGGGTTTTCAAACATAAAGATCTTCCAATCGAAGAATCCGACCTGGCATTGATAAAACCAATGTCAGCGGCGCGCGCTGCGGTGCTTTGGAGCACTATGGTAAGCAACGAAAAAGATCACCCTGATTTCTTTGATAAAACTGACTGGGTTGGTAAAGCGGACTCATGGCAAGAAACCCTCAATTGGGAGCAACCGTGGGAAGCGGGAGAAGCATTTCCTGAAACTATCGAGCAATTTCTTGATTGGCAAGCTAATACTACCGTGTATTTTTGTCTCTCTCGAGATGATGTGATCGAGACCCGCTTTGACGTGTTTAAGCGATGTTGGCAGAACTTTATGTTTTTGACTGATGGTAGTTTCTTAATAGGAAAAAAACGCAGTTCGGTAGTACAATTTATGGCTGAGGGGCAAGCAAAATTAGGAACCAAGCCGTAAGCAAGTACAACTGAGCAGTTTGCTTTGATTTGAAACATGGCTAGTGTATAAAGGATGTACACCAGTCTACTAAAGTAGATTGCATTGACGGGAGGCGTTTTGGAGCAACAGCAAAATACAATCTGGTATGACGAAGCATCTCGCCTTGTATTTGCCGAGCTTGTAAACGTATTTTATGCCAGAGAGTTGCCGAAACTTGCTGAACTCTCAGATCATACTCGCCTTCAGCGTTTGTTAAACAGCCTGCCGTATTATGTTGAGCGCGCGGCCACACATATTATTCATGGTGATGTCCCGCTTGAGCTAGATAGTTTCAATGGATGTTGGTTAGCAAAGCAAAAATCACAGCCTAAATGTGATGACGCTGCCAACGCAGCATTTTTTACTACTAAGGTGAAAGTGGGGCTGGTGGTTCCCGTGCTATATGCAGACTCGACGGGGACAACCGTGAGGCTCGACAGTGTTGACCAAGTGGGTGAGGCTGACAAATTGCACTGCAACCAATTTGGCTGGTTTAGTGTTAGTGGCAATAGCTTACAAGCAAGTGATGAAGCGCGTGTACAACTGCTAAAACCGACGAAAGCGTTAATGACAGCTGCCTGTTGTGGCCATTCTTGGCACTTTGGCAAGGCGGTAGTACCACGAAGGCTGACGCTAAGGGAAATGCTACTTGCCAGTGCAATTAATTGGCCACAAGTACAAAAAACAAAAACGAGTCAACGATCCTAATCGACTCAAAAAACAGAAGTTTGGATTAAGCAATGCGATTTTTTCAGTTAGCGCTGTTGGTTTTAGCGCTATTTATTCAGTACAGACTTTGGTTCGGCCACAACGGCGTGGAGGACTACACTCGGATAAAATCCGTGGTTAAATCGCACCAAGAAACCAATGCCAACCTCAGTAAACGAAATAAACTATTAAAAGCGGATATCGAAGATTTAAAACTCGGCCTTGAAGGTGTTGAGGAGCGCGCTCGTCATGAGCTTGGCATGATTAAGCCTGGCGAAACTTTTATCCGTGTATTACCGAAAGTACCTCATGAAAAGAAACGATAAACTTGCAGTCGTCATCCCCGCAGCTGGGGTTGGCAGTCGTATGCAGGCGCAGATGCCTAAACAATATATTCCACTATTAGGTAAACCGATCTTAGTACATACACTGGAAAAACTAGCCGGACTTGAGTGCGTCAATCAATTTATGGTTGCCGTTTCCAAAGAAGATGGATATTTTTCATCGGCGTTACTACCTGATAGCCGTTTTAGCTACTGTGAAGGTGGACAAGAACGTGCCGACTCCGTTTTATTGGCGCTAAAAGCGTTAGCACCAAGTTGCCCTGACTGGGTGTTAGTTCATGATGCGGCTCGACCTTTAGTTGCGCTGGACGATATTCATCAGCTGATTTCACAATGTATAAATCAACAGCAAGGTGGCATACTGGCTGCCAAGGTTAAAGATACCATCAAACGCGGTGCGGAGTTGGTACAGGAGACCGTACCTAGAGCGTCGTTATGGCAGGCTTTTACGCCTCAAATGTTTAGGTATGAAGAGTTATTGGCTGCGCTGGAGCTTGGACTTTCTCAAGGTGCAAATATCACAGATGAAGCATCAGCGATGGAATTACAAAATCAGCCAGTCCAACTCATTGCCGCGCGTACAGATAACATTAAGATCACAACGCCGGAGGATTTACCTCTGGCGGAGTTTATAATTCAACAACAAGGTAAACAGCATGATTAGAATTGGCCACGGATTTGATGTTCATAAATTTGGTGGAGCTGGCCCATTGACGATTTGTGGGGAAAAAATTCCTTACGAACAGGGGTTTATTGCTCACTCCGATGGTGATGTGGCAATTCATGCATTGTGTGATGCCTTGTTGGGAGCGCTTGCGCTGGGAGATATTGGTAAGCACTTTCCTGATACCGCGAGTGAATTTGAAAATATCGACAGTCGTATTTTATTACGCCGCGTGATGGAACAAGTGAAAGCGCTTGGCTATCAAATAGGCAATATCGATATCACGATTGTCGCGCAAGCACCAAAAATGCGACCACATATTGATGCGATGCGCGGTAAAATCGCAAACGACTGTGAAGCGCAGCTGGACCAAGTTAATGTTAAAGCAACCACTACTGAAAAGCTGGGTTTTGAGGGACGTAAGGAAGGGATCTCAAGCCATGCTGTGGTGCTATTGGTAAAAGCATGAAGACACTAAATTATCTTTACGGCAAACCGTTATCTGATGGCGATTATAAGTCACAACCAGAAGACTTTAGAGTCGAAGAAATTTTAGATATTCCTTTTACTGGCGAAGGTGAGCACGTTTGCTTGCAGATCATAAAAAAGGGAGAAAACACTGCATTTGTCGCTAAAAAGCTTGCAGAATTTGCTCAAATTTCACCGCGAGATGTCAGTTATGCAGGAATTAAAGACAGACACGGCGTATGTACGCAGTGGTTTAGTGTGCCGGTGCCAATTAAAAAGTCGGTAGATTTTAGTGCATTAAATAGTGACTCTATTTTTGTGGTGCAACAAATACGGCACAATCGAAAGTTAAAAACAGGCTGTCATAAGGGTAATCGCTTTGCCATTACCCTCAGAAACGTGACTGCTCCACTTGATATTCTGTCGCGTATTAATGCCGTACGCCAAGGGGTTCCTAATTATTTTGGAGAACAACGTTTTGGTCATGATGGCCACAACTTAGCCATGGCAGATAGGTTATTTGACGGCGAAAAGATCCGCGATAAAAAGCTCAGAGGGCTGGTGCTTTCAGCCGCCCGCTCTCATCTGTTTAACGAAGTCGTCAGTCGCCGCGTGGCAGAGCATGGTTTGGCAACGACTTGGCATCGTGAAATCTTTTTACTGAGCGGTAGTAACGCCTTTTTTGATTCAGAAATTGATTGCGAGCTCATCGAACGGTTACTGAATGGCGACATTTTGCTTTCGGCGCCATTGGTTGGCAAAGGTGAAAAGGGCTTGTTGCCGCAAGAGCGTGAATGGTTGGCTCCTTTCGCTAAATGGCACGAAGGGTTGGCTGAATTTGGGATGAAAAATGAGCGTAGAGCGCTTAGATTAATACCCGAAGCACTTAAAGTGAGTATGGCTGACAACAGTACGCTCACCCTAGAATTCAGTTTACCAAAAGGAACTTTTGCCACGGCGCTGCTCAGAGAGCTTGTTAATCATAAAGATGCCAGTAAAAAGTTTAATAAACATGAAGAGTCGATACAGCAGTGAGATACTCATTGTCTAACAAGAAAAAGAGGTGAAATATGAAGATCCTATTGAGTAATGACGATGGTGTTCACGCCAAGGGTATTGCTATCTTGTATCAAGCGTTATCACAAATCGCGGACGTAACCGTCATTGGTCCAGATAGAAACTGTAGCGGTGCGAGTAACTCGTTAACATTATTAAACCCGCTCAGAGCGACTACGCTAGATAATGGTTTTATCTCCGTGAATGGCACGCCCACCGACTGTGTTCACCTTGGAGTGAACAAACTGATGGATGAATTGCCGGATTTAGTCGTTGCAGGGATCAACAATGGCGCTAACCTTGGCGATGATACGCTGTACTCTGGCACTGTTGCGGCGGCCACTGAAGGTCGACATGTGGGCTTACCTGCGATTGCCGTTTCTCTTTGCTCTAAAAATGAAGCCCACTACGAAACTGCAGCGCATGTCACGGTAGAGATCATTAAAAAGCTTGCAAACCACCCGCTACCAAAAGACCAAATCATTAATATCAACGTCCCTGATATTCCATTAAGTGACTTAAAAGGGATTAAAGTCACTCGACTAGGCTCACGTCATAAAGCGGATACCATGACCGAACAAATCGACCCATGGGGCCGAAGTGTGTACTGGTATGGCACGTTAGGTCATGAAAGTGACGCTGGTGAAGGCACGGATTTTCATGCTGTAAACAATGGTTATGCCGCTATCACACCGCTCAAGGTGGATATGACGGCTTACGAGAGCTTAGATGCTGTGGCGAGCTGGTTATCTTAAGAGGCGTATGTGCTGAATAATTATCAGGGCAGTGCCAACGCGCTGGTGGAACTGCTAACACAGCAAGGCGTAGAAGATAAAATGGTACTCAATGCCATCGCTAACACGCCTAGACACTTGTTTGTCGATGAAGTGCTTAAACATAAGTCATATGAAAATACTGCACTTCCTATCGGTCAAGGGCAAACGATATCACAACCTTTTATCGTCGCAAAAATGACTGAAGTGTTAAAACAAGTGGGTGTTAAAGGGCGCATTTTGGAAGTGGGGACGGGCTCTGGTTATCAGACCGCCATACTGGCACAAGTGTTTGAACAGGTTTTTAGCATCGAGCGGATCAAGTCGCTGCAGTGGCAAGCGCGCAGAAGGCTGCATTTGCTGGATTTATACAATGTTACCATGAAACATGGTGACGGTTGGAAGGGCTGGGCTTCAAAAGCGCCCTTTGCGGGGATCATTGTTACAGCCGCTGCACAATCAGTTCCAGATGATTTGTTGACGCAACTAGAAGATGGCGGTGCCATGGTCATTCCAATTGGGATTGAAGAGCAAATACTCACGTTATTTGTTAAACAAGGTGAGCAGTTTATTCGCCATGCTCTAGCTCCCGTGCGCTTTGTGCCTTTAATCGCTGGCGAAGTCGGTTAATTTGCTGGTTTTAAAAACAACTCCATAAAATATAACTATTTTTCCAGTAGAATGTGAAAACCAAGCAAAATTAAGTTAGATTGATATGATAGTCGTTGATAGTAGCACTGGAAAATATAAGTAATGCGCAAGTCTCAGGTCATCATATCGATTTATTTAAGCGGCCTGCTTGTTGCCTGTTCGTCGAATCATACGCCTGCACCTGTAACAACTTTATACTCTGGTAAGACCACCTCGTCACATAAAATTAATATTAACGGAAGCAGTTACAAAGTAAAAAAAGGCGATACTTTATTTGCAATTGCATTTAGCGCGAACAAAGATGTAAGAACACTTGCGAAAATCAATAAAATTAAGCCTCCGTACACGATCTATCCCAATCAGATCATTCGTCTAGAATATCCCAGAAATAAAAACAAAAAGAACATAAAATACACGAAAGTAAACCGCAAGTCTCAGTCTTTAAAACAAAAAAGTAACAAAACCTCCAAAAAAGAGCTTGATAAGCCAAATCAACGAGAGTATGTTCAAAGACAAGCCACACAAAAATCTAGTAGTACCAAGGCTTTGTATAATAATAAGGTACTATGGAAATGGCCTGCTGAAGGCAAGGTGACTCGTCACTTCTCTGTTAAAGAGAATGGTTATAAGGGATTGGAGATCTCAAATAAACTGGGCACTTCAGTTAAGGCTGCTGCTGGCGGTGTAGTTGTATATGCAGGGAGTGCGTTGCGTGGGTATGGCAATTTAATCATTCTGAAACATACAGATGATTATCTAAGTGCGTATGCCCACAACGCTAAGTTACTCGTCAGAGAACAGCAAAAAGTTAAAGTTGGGGAAAAAATTGCCGAAATGGGTAGTACAGATGCTTCTAAGACGGCGCTTAGGTTTGAGATCCGTTTTAAAGGTCAAGCTGTAAACCCGGCAAAATACTTGCCATAAAGTAATGCGAGTACATCGATTGGTTCGAGTACCCTTACTTTTATTCGCTTGGGGAGAATACTTATGGCTCACACTGCAAAATTACCTACAAAATCTACTCCTGAGTTAGACAAGCTCGAAGATGATAATATTGACGAACCGAAAGACGAATTACTTGAAGACCTCGAAGACGACGAAGAAGTTTTTGCCAAAGAAGAAGTGGTTAAAAACTTAGATGCCACTCAACTCTATTTAGGTGAAATTGGATTTTCCCCACTGCTCAGTGCAGAAGAAGAAGTTTACTTTGCGCGTAAAGCGTTAAAGGGGTGTGAAGCCTCACGTAAACGGATGATAGAGAGTAACTTGAGATTAGTGGTTAAAATCGCTCGTCGTTATAACAACCGTGGTTTGGCATTACTTGACCTCATTGAAGAAGGTAACTTAGGTCTGATCCGAGCTGTAGAAAAGTTTGATCCGGAACGTGGATTTAGATTTTCTACTTATGCAACTTGGTGGATCCGTCAAACCATCGAACGCGCTATCATGAACCAAACTCGTACCATTCGTTTGCCAATTCATGTTGTCAAAGAGCTCAACGTTTACCTACGTACAGCACGTGAATTGACGCAAAAGTTGGATCATGAACCTACCGCAGAAGAAATCGCTGAATGTCTCGACAAACCTGTCGAAGAGGTCAGCAAGATGCTGCGTCTGAACGAAAAGATTACTTCGGTTGATACGCCTATTGGTGGTGAAAATGACAAAGCACTGCTCGATATAATCGCGGATGAAAAGGGCGGTGGTCCAGAAACCGAAGTGCAGAGCAACGATATTAATAAGCACATTGTTGATTGGCTTGGAGAGTTAAATCCAAAACAGCGAGAAGTGCTAGCGAGACGCTTTGGTCTGCTCGGTTATGAGCCGTCTACGCTTGAAGATGTTGGCCGCGAAATCGGGCTAACGAGAGAGCGTGTAAGGCAAATTCAAGTTGAGGCATTGAGACGCTTGAAGGATATTTTACAACACGAAGGGTTAAGTACCGACAGCCTATTCGAGCAACAGTAATACTTTAATCAGTTAATGAAAAAGCCGCAATATGCGGCTTTTTTAATTTTTGCAGTGGTATAAAACCAACCAAGATAGAAAGCGATTACAAGCTTTCTATCTTTGCTTTTTGTTCAAGTAGCTTCGTTTTTGCATCGCTAAACTCAGCTAATTTTGCTTTCTCTTTAGCAAGTACCGCTTCAGGCGCATTACTTACAAACTTTTCGTTTGCGAGTTTCTTTTCGACCTGCTCAAGACCTTTTTCTGCTTTTTCAAGCTGTTTGGCAATACGTGCAAGTTCAGCTTCTACATCAATCAGACCTGCCATTGGGATCATGATTTCAAGGTCGCCGATAAACGCAGTCGCACAAGCTGGTGCTTCGTCTTTGCTTGCAAGCAAATCTACCGTTTCCAGTTTTGCCAGAGCACTTAAGAAAGCTTGGTTTTCTTCTAGACGACGTTTGTCATCTTCGCTTGCACCAGTAAGTAACACGTTTAGCGGCTTGCTTGGACTGATGTCCATTTCACCACGAATGTTACGGATAGCAATAATAAACTGCTTCACCCACTCAAGGTCTGCCATCGCTTGCGCATCAACTTTGCTTTCGTCGAATACTGGGAACGCTTCAAGCATAATTGTCTTCGCTTCGACACCTGCGATTGGTGCTACACGTTGCCAAATTGTCTCTGTGATATAAGGCATTAGTGGGTGCATTAAACGAAGTAAGCCTTCCAATACGGTGATAAGCGTATGACGTGTACCACGTTGCTGCGCTTCATTGCCTTTAAATAGAATTGGCTTAGTTAGCTCTAGATACCAGTCACAGAATTGGTTCCATGTGAACTCATAAATGGTATTTGCCGCAAGGTCAAAACGATAGTTATCTAAGTGCTCAGAGAACACCTTAACTGTATTTTGGAATTGGCCTAAAATCCAACGATCCGCTAGAGAATACACTTTTTCGTTATCGTTGAAGCCACAGTCTTGTTCTTCTGTGTTCATCAATACATAACGGCTAGCATTCCACAGCTTGTTACAGAAGTTACGGTACCCTTCAAGACGGTTCATATCCCAGTTGATATCACGTCCCGTTGATGCCATTGCTGCAAGAGTGAAACGCAATGCATCAGTACCGTGTGCTTCAATACCATCGACAAATGTTTTGCGCGTATTCTTCTCGATTTTTGCCGCAAGCTGTGGCTGCATCATGTTGCCAGTACGTTTTGTCACTAGGCTCTCAAGATCGATACCGTCAATCATGTCTAGTGGATCTAACACGTTACCTTTTGACTTAGACATCTTATCGCCATTTTCGTCGCGAATAAGGCCAGTCACATAAACGGTCTTAAATGGAACTTGAGGTTTACCATCTTCATCTTTGATGAAATGCATGGTCATCATGATCATGCGAGCTACCCAGAAGAAGATAATATCGAAACCAGTAACCAAGGTATCTGAAGGGTGGAATACCTTTAGATCTTCCGTGTTTTCAGGCCAACCTAACGTTGAGAAAGTCCACAGTGCAGAAGAGAACCAAGTGTCTAGTACGTCTTCATCTTGTGTCAGCGTTACGCTCGCATCTAGGTTATGGTTTTGACGAACTTCTGCTTCGTCACGACCAACATATACATTACCTTCGCTGTCATACCATGCCGGGATCCTGTGGCCCCACCAAAGTTGACGGGAAATACACCAGTCTTGAACATCACGCATCCAAGAGAAGTACATGTTCTCGTATTGCTTAGGTACAAATTGAATATCGCCATCTTCTACCGCTTTTACCGCAGGCTCAGCAAGAGGAGCAACGCGAACATACCACTGATCGGTAAGTAATGGCTCGATAACTACGCCAGAGCGGTCGCCGTAAGGAACGGTTAGACTGTGATCGTCGACTTTCTCAAGTAGACCAAGCTGTTCAAATTCATCAACGATTTGCTTACGCGCATCGAAACGGTCAAGGCCGTGGAAACGCTCTGGAATTGGTGCATCCATCGCTTCAAGTGGCTTACCATCAAAAGTAAAGCACTCACCCGTATTTAGAACAGCCGCGTCTTTGTTGAACACGTTGATCATTGGCAGCTCATGGCGCTTACCAACTTCGTTATCGTTAAAGTCGTGTGCTGGCGTGATTTTTACGCAGCCCGTGCCTTTTTCCATATCTGCATGTTCATCGGCAACGATAGGAATGCGACGGTTGACGATAGGAAGTAGAATTTCTTTACCAATTAAGTCTTGGTAACGTTCATCATCCGGGTTTACTGCAACGCCAGTGTCACCAAGCATGGTTTCTGGACGAGTGGTTGCTACGATAATATAGTCCTTACCATCTTTTGTGGTTACGCCATCCGCAAGTGGATAGCGTAAATTCCACATATGGCCCTGCTTGTCTTTATTCTCAACTTCTAAATCAGAAATCGCAGTGTGTAATTTAGGATCCCAGTTAACTAGACGCTTACCACGGTAAATTAAGTCATCTTGATATAGGCGAACGAATACTTCTTTTACTGCTTCAGACAAGCCGTCATCCATCGTAAAACGTTCTCTATCCCAATCTACAGACGCGCCTAAACGGCGTAACTGTTTGGTGATTGTGCCACCTGATTGCTCTTTCCATTCCCAGATTTTATTGATGAATTCGTCACGGCCTAAATCATGGCGTGATTTACCTTCTTCAGCTGCAAGCTTACGCTCAACTACCATCTGAGTGGCGATACCTGCGTGGTCGGTACCCACTTGCCATAGTGTGTTTTTGCCTTTCATACGCTGATAGCGGATCAAAGTGTCCATGATAGTGTCTTGGAACGCGTGGCCCATGTGTAGACTACCTGTGACATTCGGCGGTGGGATCATAATCGAGTATGCGTCACCATTGCCTGATGGCTTAAAGTAGCCATTTGACTCCCAGTCTTGATACAAAGACTGTTCAATATCTTGTGGATTGTAGGTTTTATCCATTACACAGAACCCTAAAAATGCTATTTCTCAATGTCTTCAGTGGAAATTGTTGCGCCAAGTGCACGAAGTTGCTTAAAACGTTCTCGTGCGGCTTGCTTAGCGCTGGCTTCAACAGGCACAAAATCTATCACCTGTTCAAAGCGACGAATAAAGTCAGGGACGACCCGAGCCAGATTAATGAGCACGGGGCGACGAGCAGCAGGAGGCATAGTGCCAATTTCCACCGGTGCGCCGCCCTTGGGGCCTTCGCCTTGTAAGTTGTGGGGCACAAACCTGTCTGCGTCAAAACACCAAAGGTGCTCATCGAATAAATGAGCGTCGTCAGTATTATCGACGTTAACAAAGATACGGTGTCCAGCTTGATATAAGCTCGCCGCAGTTTGTGCTGCCAGATCAAAATGAGCCGGAACGCTAATCCCCGGCTCATCGTTTTGTTTTAACACGTAAAAGCGCGCTTTGATAGTCATGATAATAATACCAATTGCGAGGAGTACTGAGGTTTGCCACAGGCTCCACAGCTGCTCAATATCTGTAATCTTGTTTACCGTGATAGCGTAGACGAAGAAAATCAGTATGCGCGGCTTAGTTTAAAACTAATTATAGCGCCACTTAAATGCACATAAATAAGCCTGTATTCTGCCATATAAAGGCAATACCATCAATCAAGAACCAGGCGAAGAAGAATAAAATATGGCAAGTGGTGAGAAGTGCTTGCTGAGATGGTTTAGTTGCTTTGTAGGCTTAATTTGGCGCGGGATATAGTCGCGGGGTAAACCCGCTGCTACATCATGTCGCGGGGTAAATCCGTTGCTACATGTCGCGGGATAAACCCGCTGCTACATGTCGCGGGGTAAACCCGCTGCTACATCATGTCGCGGGATAAACCTGCTGCTACATGTCGCGGGATAAACCCGCTGCTACATCATGTCGCGGGGTAAACCCGCTGCTACGGTTTGGATTAGCCTTTTGTAGCAGCGACTTTATGTCGCGACTTATGCTTGTTAAGTATCGCGACTAGACTATTAGTCTTGCTGCGCGTCCGTGATATTGGCGCGGTTAAGTAAGTATTGCATCAGCATAGGCACAGGACGACCTGTAGCGCCTTTGTTCTTGCCGCTGCGCCATGCTGTACCTGCGATGTCTAAATGCGCCCAGTTGTACTTTTTAGTAAATTTAGACAAGAAACACGCGGCTGTAATTGTGCCAGCTGCGCGACCACCTAAGTTCGTAAAGTCTGCAAATGGGCTCTCAAGTTGTTCTTGATAATCATCCCAAAGCGGTAGTTGCCACGCTCTGTCGCCGCTTTGCTCTGACGCTTTTAGCAAATCATGGGCAAGCGGGTTATGGTTCGATAATAAACCTGTTGCATGGCTACCAAGCGCAACAATACATGCCCCCGTTAAAGTCGCAACATCAACAACGGTTTCAGGCTCGAATGCTTCAACGTAAGTTAGTGCATCGCACAGTACTAAGCGGCCTTCGGCATCTGTATTGAGTACTTCAACGGTCTGGCCCGACATAGTGGTTAAAATATCGCCCGGACGGTAAGCATCGCCTCCAGGCATATTTTCGCAGCCAGCTAAAACGCCAATCACGTTAAGTGGCAGTTGCATTTGTACGACAGCTCGCATTAAGCCAAGCACGCCCGCGGCTCCGCCCATGTCGTATTTCATTTCATCCATCGCTTCGCCAGGTTTGATAGAAATACCACCTGAGTCAAATGTTAAGCCTTTACCCACAAACACGATTGGTGCTTGGCCTTCGTCACCACCGTTATAGTGGATAACTGACATCACTGATTCGTTGCGACTGCCACGGCCAACCGCTAGATATGAGTGCATACCCAGCTCTTCCATTTCTTGTTCGCCAACAAGGTTAACGGTAACGTTATCAAAGTCTTCAACCAACTGTTGTGCTTGCTCGCCCAAATAACGAGGGTTGCAGATGTTTGGCGGCATATTAGCAACGTCTTTACACAGCTTACTACCTGCTGCGATAGCAAGACCGTGCTCAATCGCGCTTTCACCGATTGTTAATTCACGACGCGTTGGTACGTTAAAGACGATTTTACGTAGCGGGCGTCTAGCCTCACTCTTTTTGCTTTTTAGTTGATTAAAGGTATACAGGCAATCTTGCGTGGTTTCGACCGCTTGGCGAACTTTCCAGTAAGTATCACGGCCCTTAACATGTTGCTCGGTCAGAAAACATACCGCTTCCATTGAGCCCGTTTCATTTAACGTATTGATGGTCTTAGAGATGATTTGTTTGTATTGTTTATCGTCGAGCTCTCTTTCCTTACCACAACCCACCAACAAAACGCGTTCGCTGAGTACATTTGGTACATGATGAAGAAGTAGAACTTGTCCTGGTTTGCCTTCAAGATCACCACGTCTGAGTAAATTTGAGATATAGCCTTCGCTTATTTTATCCAGCTGTTCACCAATTGGTGAGAGACGGCGTGGCTCGTATACACCTACAACAATACATGCGCTACGCTGTTTCTCTGGACTACCACTTTTAACGCTGAATTCCATTGCGACTCCTGAGTCTTTGTCATGTCATTTTGAACTTTTTATGCCAGCACACTTTCCTACATTAAAGTCATGAATATGCTTTAACCTTAGGTAGGATATTCCGGCGCATTGACATATAATAAAGTGACTAAAATAATCAGTTTACTCAATTTTTCCCACTATTCCAGTGAAACAAGACGTTTTATAGGGACGAACATTGCTTATTTTCCGCTATTTAACGGGTGAAGTACTAAAATCTCAGGTTGCGGTTTTTCTCACCTTAATGACAATATTTTTGTCACAAAAGTTTGTACTCATTCTGAGCTCAGCGTCTGAAGGGAGTATACCGGGTAAGTTAGTACTTGCTATGCTTGCGTTGAAACTGCCACAGTTGGCCGGATATATTTTACCGCTTAGTCTCTTTCTAGGGATCATTTTAGCCTATAGTCGCATCTACGCCGACAGTGAAATGACGGTACTGCGCGCTTGCGGGGTCAGTGAGTGGTATGTGGTTAGGGTGACTTTAGTCTCTAGTGTGTTTTTTGCATTACTGGCCGCTTGTGTGAGTATGTATATTGCACCTTGGGCGAGCGAAAAAGAGTACCAATTAAGAGAGCAAGCCGATGCGGAGTCGGGGCTTTCTACTCTCAGAGCCGGTAGATTTCAGCAAACGGGCAATGAAAAAGCGGTGGTATTTGTTCACGGCATTAGCGAACAAGGCCGCGAATTAGACAAAGTGTTTGTCGCGCAATTGCCCGAGAAGGACTCAAATCAAGCCGCTCGTTTAGTGTATGCGCAAAAAGGTGAAGTGATTGAGCTTGATAGTGGTGAGCAGCAACTACTCCTTCATGAAGGTAAGCGTTACGAGACTGATGGCTTCAGCCAAGCACTTAATCGCACTGAATTTGGTACTTATCAAGTGCAAATTAAAGAACAAGAAATTGAACACCAGCGCCGTAAATTAGAGGCTATTCCAAGCTTACAGTTACTTGAAATGGATACGCCAGAAGCAAAAGCGCAATTTCAGTTGCGATTGTCGGTGCCTATTTCCATTTTGTTACTCACTCTATTGGCTGTGCCTCTGAGTGTGGTTAACCCAAGACAAGGCAAGTTCGCTAAGCTCGTGCCAGCAATTACCCTGTATTTGGGTTATTTCATTTTACTCAATGCAGGCAAGTTTTTGTTAGCTGAAGAAAAAGTACCAGCCTCAGTCGGTCTCTGGTGGATCCACTTAAGTGTGCTCTTTATTGGCGTTTATTTAATTGCTAAAGGAAGACCTTTTGGTGTGTGGGTTCGCTCGGTATTTATGAAACGGGAGACGACGGTATGATGAAGACGCTAGATTGGTATTTAGGGCGTAGCATCTTACAAACCACAGGTTTCGCGCTATTAGTTTTTGTTGGGATCAATACGCTTATTAAGTTTATTGAGCAACTGCGCTCGGTTGGTCGTGGCAGCTATGATTTACTCGGTGCCATGCTCTATACCATTTACAGCATGCCAAGCGATATCGTGGTATTTTTCCCGATGGCTGCGCTGATAGGTGGCCTGATTGGGCTTGGTGCACTTGCCTCAAGCAGTGAACTAATTGTGATGCAAGCGGCTGGGTGGTCGCGTTTTCAAATTATTATGTCGGTGATGAAAACGGCAGTGGTGCTTGCACTACTGATGATGGCGCTTGGGGAGTGGGGCGCACCAAAAGCGGAGCAAACCGCAAAACGGTTAAAAAACGAAGCAATTTATGGCGGTGAAGTCTACAGCGCTCAGCGTGGTGTTTGGGCGAAAGATGGCGGCAATTTTATTAACATTGGTAATGTTGAAAAAAACGGTAAGCTTAAAGATATCGCGATTTATTATTTCGATGATTCACTAACACTGGCAAAAATAGTACGTGCTCAGTCGGCGCAAAGTATGTCTAACGGCTGGCAATTGCAAGACGTGGAAGAAGTACATATCGATCAACAGCAAATTACAACGCATTATTCAAAATCAATGCTCTACGAGTCTGAATTAAGCGAAGACAGATTGGGTGTCGTGTCGGTAGAGCCTGATGCTTTGTCTTTTACGGGGTTATGGTCATTTCTCGCTTATCTAAAGCAAAATGAGCAAGATTCAAGTAGCTATGAACTCGCGCTGTGGCGTAAAGTGATGCAGCCGCTGACGATTGGGGTTATGCTACTAGTGGCTTTGTCATTTATCTTCGGGCCACTGAGGACGGTGAGTATGGGCGCGCGGATTATTATGGGCGTGGTAACAGGCTTAGCCTTCCACCTGAGTAATGAAATTTTTGGCCCTATTGTGATGGTATATCAAGTTCCACCGGTGGTTGGCGCGTTAATGCCAAGCTTGTTATTTATTGGATTGGCTATCCATCTGCTGAAGAAACAAAATTAACGTTTTGAATTAAATAAAGAAATAGGCCTCATGTTGAGGCCTATATTTTTTATGGACATGGCTAATGGAATAGGCTGCTATTTGAAGCTTAGATTAATCTAAGCTGTTATAAACCTTTTTATTTTCCTCTTTGCTGAGTACTACCACTTCAGTGCCACACAGCATATCCTGGAGCGATCTTTTCTTTTTAAAGTCTAACAACACTATCAGATTACCCAGCCCAAGTAGTGCGCATAGGCTACGAGCGATTGCTTTTGGCCAAGTTAACAGTGTTCCGTCGGGGTTTTGCACTTTTAGGCGCCATGCGCGCATGCCGATAGTTTGACCGCTCTTAGTCCAAAAATAGGCAAAAAACAGCACTGAAACCAACACTAATAAAGTGGCTCTAAGTGTATATAAAATGGGATCCGCTTGGATCAGCGCCGATACGTCTTCATGATTACCAAGCGTGAGCACGTTAAATGAAATTAAGGCATTGATAGTTAGTAAAAATAACACGGTAGTCAGCATTGCGAACGCGACGACCACTAAGCTGTCGTATATAAGTGAAGCCAAGCGACGGCTGAAATTCGCTGGAGCAAAATGTGACATAACAACTCTCATAATTACAAGGTTGCGGGGTATTTTACACATAAACCGATAAAACGTTTACTGAATTACATTAACTAATGGATTAGTAATGCCCTGTCTTTATAGCTTTGACATGAATAAAGTTGAATTTAGAGCAATATTTAACTGCTTGTGTGCAAATAACAAGCAGTTAACGCCTTATTGCAAAAAAATTACTTGCCGTTCTTAATCGCCTTTGTATAATGCAAAGCATAGAGACGAAGGCAAATAAAAAAAGCCTGAGCTCAAAGTGGTTTTTCTTTATTTTCTCTTGTTTTAGAAGATGAAAGAAAAATTATGCCAGTGTGATGGAATTGGTAGACATGACGGATTCAAAATCCGTTGCCTTCGGGCGTGGCGGTTCAAGTCCGCCCACTGGTACCACTTTTTATAACCCTTGCTTTTTAGCAGGGGTTTTTTTATGCCTCAAATTTATGCTTTGAAATTATGATATCGGACTTGGACGCCACGCGGGTGGCGCTAATACAGGTTAAGAGTCCGCCCACTGGTACCACTTTTTATAACCCTAACCAATTGGTTGGGTTTTTTTATGCCTCGAATTGTAGGTCGAGATTTATCTCGACGAACGAATTGGTCTTATCTCGACGAATTAATTTAAGCGCCACATCACTGGTGCTATTCGCCGCTACAAATCAAGCTGTCTCCACGATTCAACCCATTCTTCTAAACAGACAGTTACTTCCCCACAAAACTGGCGGTTTTCGGTAAATTGCCTATGCTTTTGTAATTAAATTGGTTTATTGTAGATTTAAGCTGCTAAATTTTATTAGGCAAGAGAGGCGATGAAGGTAACTGTAGAAAAGCAAACCATAGTGCTGTTATCGTTGTTTACCATCGTGTTCTGGAGTTTGACTTTCTACGCGGTAAAGCTTATTTCTCACTCTATTGTGGTTCAGGAAGTAAGCGAAAGAACCGAAACGGTAAGGTCTAACATTTCACTTGTCCGCGCTAAAATTGAAAACGCCATATTTATGGACACCTATCTGGCTGAGAGTTTAGCGACCTTTGTTACAATTGATCCTGACTTTGCAATTGAGCATTGGTCTCATGTGGTTGCTAAAGCCGTTGAAAAGTCGACGCTGATTCGCCATGTCGGTCTCGCACCAAATAATATCATTAGTCATGTCTATCCAGTTGAAGGGAACCGAGCGGCTATCGGTTTCGATTTTCGCACTAACCCTGAACAATTTCGCACTGTTGAAATTGCAAGAACCTCTCAAAAGGTATTTATCGCCGGTCCATTACAGCTAGTGCAAGGCGGTGAAGCGTTGATAGCGAGGTTTCCTGTGTTTTCGGATTATCCGAGGAATGAAAACTACTGGGGCGCGATTAGTGTGGTTCTAGATTATCAGAAGCTGCTTGAATACAGTGGCATTAACGAATTGGACAGTGCCACTTTAGCGATTCGAGGTCGAGATGGACTCGGTGAACAGGGGGATGCCTTTTATGGCTCTGCTACCTTGTTTGAAACACCAGATTTAGTCATCCCAATCAACTTACCATCTGGTGAGTGGCAGCTTGTGGCTGATTATCAAATAGACGAGAGCACTTATGCAAAAGCAAGGCAACAAGCTCAGATTTTGGTTACTGCTGTTGCCTCAATATTGTTTCTCTCGTTATTAGTGCTCTATCGATCGTATCACTTAGCACATACCGCCTCGTTGCAAGATGATTTAACTAAGTTGCCCAACCGTCGCTATGCGATTAGACAACTCAATACGTTACTTGGTCGTTCAGAGCAACCGTCATTTGTGCTGCTTAACCTCGATCTAAATAATTTTAAACAAGTAAACGATAAGTTTGGTCATGAAGTGGGAGATAAGCTGTTACTCCATGTCTCGTCAATTTTGATGAACTCAGTGCGTGTGTATGATTTTATCGCGCGATTGGGGGGGGACGAGTTTGTTATTATTTTGCACAGAGTTTCAGAGGACGCTTTGGTTAACTCAATTATAAAAAATATTAAGGAGCAGGTTGAAAAGCAACCGCTACAAGTTGATAGACACACTATTCAAACGACGGTGAGCGTTGGTTATGCTTTTCCTTCAGCAAATCAAGATAGTGTTTCGGAACTCATGGCTCGCGCTGATCACAACATGTATTACGATAAAAACCTGTCGCAACGACAACAAAAAGAAAGTGAGGTTTTGGAAACAAATCAGGAAACCCAATAGAACTATACTAAGCTTACAGAGTATCAATTAAGTGAGAATGTGCCGTGCAGCTAAAGCAGTCAGTTCTATTTTTCAAAATTGCCGCGTTGACTTCTGCGATTGTGATCATTTTTGTCAGCTGGTTTTTGTATTACGAAGTGAGTCGTAGTGCCCGCCTTACCGCACAACTTACTCAGCTGCAAACCGCTCTACAACGAACCATGGATCAAGAAGAGCATATTCTTATTCGAGCACAAAAAGATGATGTTTCTGCTATCCCACAATTAAAGTACAGCTATCAGGATAGCTTTAGTAGCTTGCTTAACTCTATGGCCAATGAAGAGGCCTTGCTGCCTTTGCTATTACAACTCGATGAACTGTCAAAAGCCTACTTTGGTAAACTAGATGAACTCATCCGTTTGCATGAGCAACTCGGCTATGACGAAAATGCAGGTATTTATGGTGAGTTCAGACGTAGCGCCCATGCCTTGCAGGATCGAATTTCTGGTAAGGCTATGCCTCAGTTGGAAATTGCCATATTGGAATTAAGGCGTCGAGAAAAAGACTTTTTGTTAAGAGCTGACTTAAGTTATTTACAGCAGCATGAACAACTTGTCATGCATGCTGAGCAACTAATCAAAGACAGTGCGCTTAGTGAAGAGATAAGCAACTTGCTTAAACGTTATGAAGCGGGCTTTGCAAGCTATGTTGCTATTTTGCGAAAGCTAGGTTTGCACGATGGTGAAGGCGTACGTGCGGAGCTATTCACCGAGAAGCAAAAATTAAGAAGCCAGTTTGAACTGGTATCAATCCGTACCCAAGCCGTTACGCAAGAACGTAAAGAAAGTATCATTTTATATGGCCTCATTTTAATTGTACTGATGAATATTGCTGTGCTTATCTTACTGAATTATCAAAATAGCAAAGTCACACGGCATATACTGGCTATCAATAAAGTACTCGTAAAAGTTGCTAAGCTTGAAGACTTTAGCTTAAGGGTGAATATTGACGGTAACGATGAGATTGCACAAATTGCTCATCAACTCGATGACCTATTAGCATTTATTGAAACCTTGCTTGCGCGCCTAAGCGCAGCGCAGCAACGCTTAATCGAAGAAGCCAAAATGGCGAGTTTAGGAAATATGGTGAGTGGCTTTGCTCATGAGCTTAATACGCCGCTTGGTGTTGCTATTACCAGTCAATCGCATTTAAAAGAGCAAGTCGCGACACTAAAATCACAACTTGAACTTGGTAAGTTACAGCGGCAAACCTTGACGACACTAATTACCGAGGCAGAAGCCGCGCTATATTTATTAGAAAACAACCTCCACCGTACAGCCTCGTTAGTAGATGATTTTAAGCTAGTGGCAGTGAATCGAGAGTTTGAAGAAAAGAGTACGTTCAACCTTAAGCATTTAGTTAAAAATGTCTTTGATTGCTACCAATCAGAATTAAACCAAGAAGACTATGCCATTGAACTCGAAATCCCCGAAAACTTAACTTTAATAAGCTACCCGTCGGTGTTTAGCCAAGTTGTTGGGTACAGTATTAACAACTGCATCAAGCACGCCAAGATTGACGGGCAAAAGCTCAATATTGTGGTATCTACCGTGTTAATTAATGACTATATCCATTTTTATTTTAAAGATGATGGTGCCGGTATAGATAAAGAGCTATTGCCTGCTATATTTGAGCCTTTCGTTACTTCAAAGCGTTTTTCGGGGGGGACAGGACTTGGCTTGAGTATTGTATATAACTTAGTAACACAGAAGTTGAAGGGCGAAATCAAAATGCAAAGCCCTGCGCATGGCGGTGCCTGCTTGCATATTATTTTAACTGGAACAGAGTTTAATTTTATAGAAGAGTAAGTAACCTGAGCTTTGGATAATTAACGCCTTTCTAGCAGCCAGTTTTTGTGCTAACTGCGTTGAATTCACTTCCAATAGCTAGCTATTGGTGCATAAATTCGTCTGGTTATCCCCAAAACTCTCTGGCTAGATAAGGAAATAATTTAATGTGAGTTTAAAAGCAATTAGTTAGCTCATTCCTTATCCAAACCTCAGGTTAAGTAATCTCAGCATGGAATAACAACTCGCGCTCTAGCGGTCGTTATTTCTTATACCGATTTGCTTATCTGAATACAGCTTATGTAAGGTAAATAAAGTAAAAAAAGCCAGCATGACTGATCATGCTGGCTTTTATTCGGTTCATTGGCAGTAGGAGTTAGTCTTTTTTGCTCGCGACCCACTCATCAACAAATGATTCAAGCACGTTTAGTGGAACTGGGCCATTTTTCAGTACGACGTCGTGGAACTCACGAATATCAAACTTATCGCCTAGTTCTTTCTTAGCGGCTTCACGAAGTTCTAGGATCTTCAACATCCCCACTTTGTACGCAGTGGCTTGTGAAGGCATAACAATATGGCGCTCTACCATCTTCACTGCGTCTGACTTAGCATTTGGTGTGTTGTTTACGTAGTAATCAATACCTTCTTGACGTGTCCACTTCATTGCGTGGATCCCTGTATCTACAACTAAGCGGCATGCACGCCATAATTCCATCGCTAAGCGACCAAAGTCTGAATAGGGGTCTTCGTATAAACCCATTTCTTTTGGTACAAGTTCAGAATATAAGCCCCAGCCTTCGATGTATGCAGTGTAGCCACCAAACTTACGGAATTTAGGCATATCTTCTAGCTCTTGAGCAATCGCGATCTGCATGTGGTGACCCGGAATACCTTCGTGATAAGCCAAGGCTTCCATTTGGTAAGTTGGCATCGCTTCCATGTCGTAAAGGTTTGCATAGTAAACACCAGGACGTGAGCCGTCAGGCGCGGGTTGCTGGTAGAAAGCTTTACCTGCAGATTTTTCGCGGAATGCCTCTACGCGTTTTACTATCATGTCCGCTTTTGGCTTAACGATAAACAGCTCATCCAAGCGTGACTTCATATTATCGATCATCGCTTTGGCTTCGGCTAAATATTGTGCCTTACCAGCTTCTGTATTTGGAAGGTAAAACTGTTTGTCGGTTTTCATGAACTCCATAAAGGCTTTTAAATCGCCTTTGAAGCCCACTTTCTCTTTGATTGCTCGCATTTCGTCATGAATACGCGCCACTTCAGATAAACCGATTTCGTGAATTTCTTCAGCGCTTAACGCTGTGGTTGTCGTACGTGCTAGGGCGTTATTATAAAATTTTTCGCCGTTAGGGAATTTCCACGCACCGTCACGTTTGTCTGCTTTTTTCTCAAGTTTATGTAGGTAACCAATCAACTTGTTATAAGCAGGCTTTACTGCTGTTGTTAGCGCATCTGTTGCTTCTTTTACCAGCGCTGATTTCTCGTCTTCACTGACTTCAAGTGTTGCTACTTTGCGTTTGAAGTCAGCCAGTAACGTTGAGTCGTCACCCGCAGCAAATGGCGCACCTTTAATGATATTTTCACTTGATTCAATGACGTGAGGGAAAACGAATTTTGGTGCAATAATACCTTTATCCGCACGCGCTTTTAAGTCAACGATGAGCTGATCAAATACAGCCGGTACGCCGTTTAAACGTGAAATATACGCTTTGGCATCTTTGACATCGGTAATTTGGTGCTGGTTGATTAAAAATGCAGGCACCATTGAGTGCGTACCATACATCTGATTTACCGGATATGAGTGATAACGCCATTTAAAATCTGCAATGGTGTTTTCAAGACCTTGCTTGAATAAGTCGTAGCTCACTTGCGTATTGGCATCTAGCTTATTTCGATCAATTGCATTAAGCGCAGCTAAGTCTTGTTTCGTCAGTTCAAGATCTTCAAGTTGGCGCGCTTCGCTGCCGTCATCCCACTTGTCGTAGTCTTGTTTGATACCCATATAAGTTTGGTAAACTGGGCTACGCATTACGCCACGGGTAAACGACGCTTCAAAAAGTGCGTTCGCCTTTTCTACTTCACTTTTTACGACTTGTTGTTCAGCTTTTGGAGCAGGTGCTGGAGAGTGTGTGGTTTGTTGACAGCCAGCAAAAAGCGCGACGCTTACCGCTGCTGCTAAAATGGTTAATTTACGCATTTTATACCCTTTTATTATATGTTGCCGAATGGCGGTTTTCATGCTGGTTGCAGTGAATGCCACCCGCATAATTTCTATATTAAACAAATAACTCTAGCAGATCGTTGAGATATCGGTGGCCTTTATTTGTAACTAGCCATGAATCGTTGGTTTCCTCAATCAAACCCTTATCTACGGCCTCAGCAATTTGCGTTGCAATAGCGCTAAGTTCAAGACCAGTGTAGTCAATAAACTGTTGTTTTGATGCGGCAGTTTTTAAACGGAACACATTCATAAAAAACTCAAATGGTCTGTCATCGCTTGCAACATGCCACTGCTCATACAAATAGGGTTTACTCAGATCCATATAGCCGCGAGGGTGTTTTACCTTTACGGTTCTTAAGATCTGTTGCTGCTCAGGCAAAGTGATTTTGCCATGTGCACCACAGCCGATCCCAAGATAATCGCCAAATTGCCAATAATTCAAGTTATGTCGACATTGAAATCCCGCTTTGGCATAGCCTGAGATCTCATATTGCTGGTAGCCGTGCTCCGCAAGTAATGCCTGACCTTGTTCTTGGATGTCCCACAGTGTTTCATCCTCAGGTAAAACCGGAGGCTTAGAGGCAAACTGCGTATTTGGCTCAATGGTTAATTGATACCAAGAAAGGTGTGGCGGTGCCATCGCAATGGCTTTTTCTAAATCACTTAAGGCATCGCTAACCGATTGATTGGGAAGGCCATGCATCAAATCAAGATTAAAGCTATTTAACCCTGCTTGATGGGCTTCTTGTGCGGCATTGAGCGCTTCTTGTTCGCCATGAATACGACCAAGTTGAGTAAGCTTTTCCTGTTGTAAGCTTTGCACGCCTATCGAAATACGATTGATGCCAGCCGCGACATAATGCTTAAAACGATCTGTCTCAACTGTACCTGGATTTGCTTCTAAAGTGACTTCAATGTCATCCTCAAAACCAATTAGCGCCTCAATTTCACTGAGTAAATAGCGGTACGCTTCACCTGAAAGCAGGCTAGGGGTGCCACCGCCAATAAAAATACTACTGAGTTTACGGCCCTGAACATAGTGAAGATCGGCTTTGATATCGTGGAGCAAATGTTGAATATATTCCGTTTCTGGAATATCGCCCTTTTTACCATGGCTGTTGAAATCACAGTAAGGGCACTTTTGCACGCACCAAGGTACGTGCACATAAAGACTTAATGGAGGTAGTTTCACGCGAGGCCTTGAAAGTGACTGACGAGTTGTTTAAGTGCCTGTCCTCTGTGGCTGATTGCGTTTTTTTCTTCCTTGGTTAGCTCTGCTGATGTGCAGTCTAAACCTTGTACCTTAAAGATTGGGTCGTAACCAAACCCTTCTCGGCCTTGTTGTGTTGTGGTGATTTCACCTTCCCAACTCGCCTGACAAATAATCGGCGTTGGGTCGTCAGCGTGGCGCATATAAACTAAAACACACCAAAAACGGGCGCTGCGCTCAGTTTGTTCACCAAGCGCTGCGAGTAAGTGATCAATATTTTTTTGGTCGTCGGCGTTTGCGCCAGCATAACGCGCTGAATATACTCCAGGTGCGCCGTTTAACGCGTCTACCTCAAGGCCTGAGTCATCGGCAATGGCAGGCAAGCCAGAAATCTTAGCAGCATGACGAGCCTTGATAATGGCGTTTTCCACAAAGGTCGTGCCGGTCTCTGCAACCTCTGGCACGTTGAAATCACTTTGCGGTAATACCTCAATGTCATACTGATTTAGCATCGCGCTAAGCTCTTTGACTTTACCTTGGTTGCCCGTGGCAAGTACCACTTTATTTGACATATTTTCTCTACTCTACATAAAACTTTTGTGAGAACGTGAGTTTGCGGCTTTGCTTACCTTCACTGATCTCAATGTCGAAACGAAAAATATCTTCATCGTCGTAATCTAATTGGGCAAGATAGTATATTGCCTCACCTTCTACGACTTCTTTAAACTCTAGCTGTACGGTTTTACCAAGTAAGTTTTTGGCGCTACCTGCAACGCGTGCCTTAACTGCTGGTTTTCCTGGCTTGTCGGCCAAGACCGAGATATTCACAATCGCTTTGTTACCACTACGAATTAAGCCATACGCTTTTGCAATTGTGGGCTGAACAAAGGTAGACGGGAAGGCGATATAATGCACTTCCCAAGGACCTAAGTCTTTAAATTGGCCGCCTTGTTCATCTTGAGCGAATACGCCTGGTGCAAGCAGCATCATTAACACAATAATAAATGGTTTCATTGGGATGCTCCTATCTCAGTAAATCCATCATTAGGATCTGCAAAAATTGCATGCCGATAATTAGGACTAAAATAGATAAGTCCAGTCCGCCTAGCGGTGGGATCACTTTACGAATAGGTCTTAGCATCGGCTCTGTTAATTGCTCGAACACGGCGGCAACTGGATTGTAGCCTTGCGCTACCCAACTTAAAATGGCACGAATAATAAGGATCCAGAACACCAGACTAAATGCTTCTTTTACTACCGTAATAGCGCCACCAATCAGCGCGCCTAAAGCGTCAAAGTAACCACCGAATAACGCCATCAGCGTCGCCATTTTGGCAAAACCAATAATGAATGCCAGCACCAAAGAGGCAAGATCTAAACCGCCCACGCCCGGAATGATTTTTCTCAGTGGGTTCACGGCAAAAGAGGTTGCTTTAACAACCGCTTGGCTTAGCGGGTTATAAAAGTCCGCTTTGACAAGCTGCAACCAGAATCGTAGTAATACGACCATTAAAAATAGATCAAATACGATCCCGACTAAAAATTGCATGGCATTCATTGGTCACCTTTAGATTTCTTTTTCCATTGCTTCAGCGCGCGCGATACATGCATCCATCGCGTCCGCTACGGTTTTTGGTAATTGCTGTGCTTTTAAATGCTCAACGGCTGCGTGGGTTGTGCCACCTTTAGAGGTGACGTTAGCGCGTAGCTGAGCAATGCTAATTTCAGGTTGCGATAATGCCATTTCAGCCGCGCCTAGCGCAGTTTGTTGCACAAGCTTTCTGGCTTCCTCAGGACTAAAACCTAGGGCTTTAGCCTTTTCTTCAATGGCTTCCATAAATAAGAAGAAATACGCTGGAGACGAACCTGTTACCGCAATAACGTCGTTGATTTTCGACTCTTCATCAAGCCACAGGGCAATACCTGTGGATGAAAATACTTGCTCAACATAGTCTTTTTCTTCATCGCTGATGTCGACGCCATACAAGCCAGACACACCGCGTCCAAGCAACGATGGCGTGTTAGGCATACAGCGCACCATTTTTACCGGTTGGCCGAGCATTTCTCTCAGTCGTGCAACGGTAATTCCGGCGGCGACAGAGATAAACAGTTTATTGCTAATATCAATATCTGCATCTTGAAAGGTCTGACACAGCTCGGCCATCATCTGTGGTTTTACAGACAAGACAATGACGTCAGCCGCGGCGACTGCTTCTAGATTATCTTGTGTTGTTTTTACCGATAATTGCTCTGCGACTTTGGCAAGTTTCTCTGCATTGCGGTTGGTGGCAATAATAGACTGCGCGTCAAAGCCACTTTTGATCATGCCACCGATAATGGCATAGCTCATATTTCCCGTTCCAATAAATGCAATTGTCTTGTTTGACATTGTGTTATTCACCTCACTGTCGTTTGCCAAAAATATCAGTACCAATGCGAACCATAGTGGAACCTGCTGCAATCGCAGTGTCTAAATCGCCACTCATTCCCATCGATAAGGTATCTAGCTGTTGATATTGGTCCTTTAGTCTATCAAAGCAAGCGCGCATTTGCTGGAAATATTGTAATTGCTTTTGTTTATCATCGGTTTGCTCAGTGATAGTCATCAAGCCACGAAGCTCCAATTGACGACAGTCATTAATAAACTGCGCGAGCGTATCAACCTCATTGGGATGACAACCTGATTTGTTGTCATCACCGCTAATATTGACCTGCAATAGCACCTTGAGTGGCTTCAAGTTTGTTGGTCTTTGCTCATTTAGCCTGCGTGCGATTTTCTCTCTATCCACGCTTTGTACCCAATGGAAGTTTTCGGCGACTAATCTTGATTTATTGGACTGGATTGGACCAATAAAGTGCCATTCAAGCGCTTTGTTTTGTTTAAAATAGGCAACTTTATCAACCGCTTCTTGTACGTAAGATTCACCGAATTGGGTTTGACCTGCCGCAATTGCAGCCTCAATATCGGCGATAGGTTTGGTTTTAGAAACCGCGAGTAATTGTACTGTTTCGCTGAATTGACAGTTTTGTTTGGCTTTTTCTATCCTGCCGTAGGCGTTATCTAAGCGTTCTGCTATTGTAACCATATAGTACTAGTGCTCATTGTGGAGTTATAAATGGATATTACAGAATTATTGGCTTTTAGTGTTCAACACAAAGCATCTGACCTACACCTTTCTTCGGGTGTTTCCCCTATGATACGTGTTGACGGGGACGTACGTCGGGTGAATATCCCGCCGTTAGAAGCAAAAGACGTCAGCAGCCTCATCTACGATATTATGAATGATAATCAACGTCGTGACTATGAGCAAAACCTTGAGGTAGATTTCTCGTTCGAAGTGCCAAATCTGGCGCGTTTTCGTGTTAACGCCTTTAATTCAAATCGTGGTCCTGCTGCGGTGTTCCGTACCATTCCAAATCAAGTGCTGAGCTTAGATGATTTGGGGGCACCAGACATTTTTACCAAAATTTCCGACAACCCACGTGGCTTAGTATTGGTAACCGGCCCGACAGGTTCTGGTAAATCAACCACGCTGGCTGCGATGGTGGATTATATTAATAACAACAAACATCACCATATTCTAACCATCGAAGACCCGATAGAATTTGTTCACGACAACAAGCAAAGCCTTATTAACCAACGTGAAGTACATAGAGACACACACAGCTTTAACGCGGCGCTGAGAAGTGCACTCCGTGAAGACCCTGACGTTATTTTAGTTGGTGAATTACGTGATCTTGAGACCATTCGTTTAGCGCTAACTGCCGCGGAAACAGGCCACTTAGTATTTGGTACTTTGCATACTACCTCAGCACCAAAAACCATCGACCGTATTGTGGATGTGTTCCCAGGTGAAGAAAAAGACATGGTGCGTTCTATGCTGTCAGAGTCGCTACAAGCGGTGATTTCACAAACGTTGGTGAAAAAAGTTGGCGGCGGGCGCATAGCAGCGCATGAAATCATGCTCGGGATCCCTGCTATTCGTAACCTTATTCGTGAAGACAAGATTGCACAGATGTATTCTGCAATTCAAACCGGTGCAATGCACGGTATGCAGACCATGGATCAATGCCTTACAAATTTATTAAACCGTGGTTTGATCACACAGCAAGATGCGCGTGCAAAAGCGCATGACAAAAATCAGTTTAATAGCGGCTATTAAGTAGTGGTGTAGCGATGAATATAGAACCGTTTTTGCAAACGATGGCAAATCAGCAAGCATCCGACTTATTCGTCTCGGCAGGGCTTGCGGTGAGCGCCAAAATTGATGGCGAACTTAGAGCATTAAGTGAAGAAAGCTTAGATGCCGAGCAGTCACTGAATCTTGTTACCTCGATTATGAGCGACAAGCAAAAGCAAGAATTCTTTAACACTAAAGAGTGCAACTTTGCGATTGCTAACGATATCGGGCGTTTTCGTGTTTCAGCATTTTGGCAACGGGATTGTGCGGGCATGGTTATCCGCCGTATCGTTACTGCTATTCCTGATGTCAATGAGCTAGGTTTGCCGTCGGTACTGACCGATGTGATCATGTCCAAACGTGGCTTGGTGTTATTTGTAGGTGGTACGGGCACGGGTAAGTCAACTTCGCTTGCAGCACTGCTCGGTTATCGTAATCGTAACCAACGTGGCCACATTTTGACCATTGAAGATCCCATCGAATTTGTGCATCAACACCAAAAAAGCATCATTACTCAGCGTGAGGTGGGCATTGATACTGACAGTTTTGAATCTGCCTTAAAAAGCTCATTACGCCAAGCGCCAGATGTTATTTTAATTGGTGAAATTCGCTCGCAAGAAACCATGGAGTATGCACTGAGCTTTGCTGAAACGGGGCATTTATGCGTTGCAACCTTGCACGCCAATAATGCCAATCAGGCCATTGACCGTATCATGCACTTAGTCCCTAAAGAAAAGCACGATAAACTGAAGTACGATTTGGCGCTGAACTTACGTGCTATTGTGGCGCAACAACTTGTGCCTTCTTCAAAGGGCGAAGGCCGAGAAGCCGCCATTGAAGTACTACTTAACTCCCCACTCGTTGCCGAGCTTATTAAAAAAGGCGATATTGGCTCAATTAAAGAGGCAATGGCAAAATCGAAAGACATGGGCATGCAAACCTTTGATCAAGCATTGTTTGAGCTTTATAAGCAGCAGCGGATCAACTATGCCGATGCCCTGCATCATGCTGACTCGCCAAACGATCTGCGCCTGATGATCAAGCTGCAAAATAATGAACAAAAAGGTGCGGGCTTCCTGCAAGGGGTTACGGTAGATGGGTTGGATTCGAAGAACTAAACGCAGTTATCTATCCTTCGCTTTTGTGCTGAGCTTTGCAGGTGTACTTGATGCCAGCGAAGCACTTAATGTTTTTATTAGAGATGATGTCCTCGCGGATTATCAACGTTTTGTTGGTGAACGCGACGTCACAAAAATCACCGATTTTAGTGGTCAGTATTTACGTCGCGATGTTGTCGATATGGTGGTAGCACAGCAAGCCTTGCAAAAAGGTGGCTTCGATAAAACGTTTATCTTTACTCCAGGTTTCGTCAGTTTTCGTGAATCCAATTTGCTTGAAAAAGGAGAGCAACTGCTTCACTTTGATAGCTATTGGAAAGCAGACCTTGAAAATAAAGGTCGGCTGCTTTTTATCAGTGAGCCGGTTATTCAAAAAGGTCAGTATTTTGCTGGTATTTATCACGGGATAGATAATCAAAAAGTAAAGCAGCTAAAAGAGGAGCAAGGGCTCACCCAGCTAACTTCGGTATCCAACCCTAAATGGCAGACCGACTGGCAAACCTTGGAGTCACTTCCGCTTAAACAGCTTCATGCTGAACCAGATTGGATGTCACAAGCGCGTATGGTGAGCAAAGGTTGGGTCGACTTTATGTTGATGCCGCTTATGCCGAAGCTAGATAATCGCTTTGTTTTGGAAGATGTTGAGCTCATTGCTAATGAGCATCTAGTCGTGCTGTTAAACGACAGCAGACATTTTGCGGTGTCTCGGCTTCACCCAGAAGGTGAACGAGCGTTTGCTGCATTACAAAAAGGCCTTGCAATACTACGTGAGCAAGGCCGGATCACTAGCGCGTATCAGCAAGCAGGGTTAATACCTGGTTTGAAGAAGTACCAAGTCGTAAACCCCGTACAGGAGCTTCGCTAGTCATTCATACTCCTGCTCGTGGCTAGAGTTGCTCTGCTAGCTGTACAAAAATGGCGACTTCACCATAGTGTTTAGAGGAATAAGAGTTGCCTTACTGCTGGTGATTGAAAGCGTTGAGAGTCCGTTAAATATGATGGACTTTTACAGACAGTTAGCCGTACCTTTAATATCAGTACTGAATTTTTGATATTAAAGGTCGGCGCTAGATTGATATTTTTAGTGTGTTATTGCTACACCGACTATGCCGTGTATGAATATCAATTCACTTGGTGGAAAATAAAGCTCAACAGGCCCAAGAGTTAGGCAGGCTATTCCCACATTGCCTCAAAGTAGCTTTCGAGAATGATACAAGCGGACATGCCGTCTACCTTACCTTTTGCGAGATTCTTATAGCCACCTTGTTCAAATAAGCGTGCTCTGGCGTCAGCTGTCGTCAAGCGCTCATCTTGTGTTTCTACCGGCAACCGGAAGTGGTTATGCAAGCGGTTAGCAAACTTTTTTGCTCTGAATGTTAAATCTTGATTGGTACCATCCATATTCAGTGGTAAGCCAACCACTAATAAATCAGGTTGCCACTCGTTAATGAATACCGCGATGTCATCCCAATTTGGAATACCATCGTTTGCCTTAACTGCACCTAAGCTTGATGCGGTTGCGGTGATTTCTTGGCCGATAGCCAAGCCGATACTTTTAGTGCCAAAGTCAAAACCGATGATGCTACGTTTACCTTTAGGCACTTTTTCTTTTTTGATTTCCATGAATACTTCGTTTATTAACCTAAGCTCAAAATGACAGGCTAGTTACGCATGACCCGCTTGCGAGCTTAATTGTGCAACGTCGAAACCAAGCATTTGCACTGCTTTTTCCCAACGCTTTTCGGGTGGCGTATTAAATATGATTTCGGGGTCAGCCTCGACGACTAACCAAGTGTTTTCTTTCAGTTCTTTCTCTAGCTGACCACTTACCCATCCGGCGTAGCCCAAGGTGATGATAAATCCTTCGGGAGAGTGTGATGACGTTAAAGAGGCTAAAACATCTTTTGATGTGGTGATCATAATTTCGGAACTAAGCTCTTGGCTTGAGGCGTAACCAAACTTTGGCGTATGTAATACAAAGCCTCTGTCGGTATGAACAGGCCCACCTGCGTAGATATTTACCTTAGCCGCTTGGCTAGATTTGTCGTTATCGATATCAATTTGATCAAGCAATTCGCCCACGGTGATATCGATAGGGTGGTTTACCACCAACCCCATCGCGCCATCTTCGCTGTGTTCACAAAGATAGGTTACCGTATGATTGAAAAAAGGGTCGTCCATGCTGGGCATTGCCACTAAAAAGTGATTAGCGAGTGATTTCATAACCAGACCCCCTTAATGGTTAGTTTTTAGTATGGTCGAGTTTTCGCTCGATCGCATCATAAAACTTATCCATAATTGAAATGTCATACGCCGCTTCAATTTCTTTTACGCAAGTTGGTGCGGTGACGTTGATTTCGGTGAGCTTATCGCCAATGATATCTAGGCCAACGAATATTAGGCCCTTTGCCTTTAACGTTGGGGCAATGGCTTCGGCAATTTTACGGTCCGATTCGCTAATAGGTCTTGCTTCACCACGGCCGCCTGCCGCGAGATTACCACGAGTTTCACCGCCTTGTGGAATGCGAGCCAAGCAGTACGGCATCACTTCACCATCTACCACTAACACGCGCTTATCACCGTCTTTAATGGCTGGAATATAGTTTTGCGCCATCGCATAGCGAGAACCATGCTCGGTAAGTGTTTCGCAGATCACGCCAATATTTACATCATCTTGTTTCACTCTAAAAATAGACGCGCCGCCCATCCCATCTAAAGGCTTGAGAATGATATCGCCATGTTTAGCTAAAAACTCGCGAATTTGTGATTGATTACGCGTAACCAAAGTATCTGGAGTATGCTCACTAAACCACGCCGTAAAGAGCTTTTCATTGGCGTCGCGCAGACTTTGTGGTTTATTTACCACAAGCGAACCCGCAAGTTCAGCGCGCTCAAGAATATAAGTGGCGTAAATATATTCAGTGTCAAAAGGCGGATCTTTACGCATTAAAATAACGTCAAGGTCGCCCAAATCGATTT
Organism: Pseudoalteromonas sp. Of11M-6; assembly: GCF_022347905.1. NCBI lineage: Bacteria > Pseudomonadati > Pseudomonadota > Gammaproteobacteria > Alteromonadales > Pseudoalteromonadaceae > Pseudoalteromonas > Pseudoalteromonas sp. Of11M-6. The sequence continues at coordinate 38,142 of NZ_JAKRFW010000014.1, forward strand.
CTTGTTTCTCAGCTAGTTCATACCAATGGGAAGTATCGTCAAATACCTGCGCTTTTGCCGCGGTTGCTTTGGCAACGCCTTGGTACAAGAAAAGGTCATTCATTTCCATGTAATACAATTCATAGCCGCGCTGCTGTGCCGCCAGCATCATGGCAAACCCGGTGTCTTTTTTAATGTTAAAGCCACTGATTGGATCGGAAATGATCCCTAATTTAATCGTCATAGACGCTCCCATTGCGCTTGCTGAGTTTACCCATGATATGGGGGTTGCTCTGTGTATTTAAAGTGCTAAATCGCCAAATTGCAGCTGTAGTGCGCTCAGTACCGTGAGAGCTGCGGTTTCTGTACGAAGTACACGTGGGCCTAAACGGACATCAACAAACCGCTGTTGAGCGGTAGCATCGAGCTCTTCATCGGTAAAGCCGCCTTCAGGCCCCACTAAAAAGCGGATCCCAGACTGACTATACGGCAGTGTTTTTATTGAATGTTCGGCGCGAGGATGTAGTGTGATTTTTAACTCGTCGCTTTGCTGTGCCAGCCACTCAGACAACTCCATCGGCGGGTGAATAATAGTGATGGTATTACGTCCGGATTGCTCGGCCGCGGCAATTGCTATCTTTTGCCATTGCTGGTGTTTTTTTGCTAGACGCTCACCACTTAATTTAACGCCGCAGCGTGTGGTAAACAAAGGGGTAATTTCGCTCACTCCCAGCTCTACCGACTTTTGAATTGTGAAGTCCATTTTATCACCGCGAGAAATCCCTTGCCCAAGATGTATGGCAAGTGGAGATTCTACATTTTTGTCTTCAAATGATTCAGGTACAGCAACGACTTTCTTTTTCCCAACTTCACTTAATTGACATAGGTACTCGCCGCCTTGTCCGTTGAACAGGCTGACTTTATCTTTGGTTGTCATTCTAAGCACTCGGCCTATGTGTCCTGCGGCGTCATCATCCAAAGTAACTGGCACACCAATGGCCAAAGGCGAGTCTTGATAAATATGTGGAATACGCATAATTCGATTATTCAGTTGCTGTTTTGTGGCAATGGTAAGCGCTCGCGCACGGTTAGTCTACATCATCCTGCCACTTTAGCTTTACCGCATAGTAACCCGGTGAGCTTGGCAAGCATCAAGTCAGGGTCGGGGAGGCCAGCGGTATCCGGATGACAAGATAAGTGATTGATTAATGCTTGTGAGTGCAGTTTAGTGATCTGAAAACCTTGTGGGGATTGTTCTATTAAAAACCGGTGGGGGTGAAGAGAATCAAAAATAAAGCGCTGCTCCTCGGTGGCTAAATGATAGTCCAGAGAATAGAGCAGCACAGCATTAACGTTATGATGACGGTGCAAATAGCTAGCAAGTTCAGAGACGCTGATTTCATTGTCAAAGTCACAATAACAGTAGTCTTTTATTTGCTCTTTAAACATCATCTTTAGCATTTGTTTGGTGTTGTCACCTGCGATAATTATATTACTGGCTTGGCTAGAGCGCACATTCTGCAAATGCTCGACGAGTTCTTGGCTAAAATCCCAATTGCTATCTACCAGTAAAAGTCCATCACTTAAAGCATTCATGCAGTATTGCGTTACACCGAAAACAAGTTAATAAGTAAATAGCCTATTGAGCAGAAAACTGCAAACTCCAAACATGCGATGCCAACGTTATCTTGGTGGTCTACCTCTAGACCAATATTGACCTTAGGTAAGGATAAATGCAGCAATACGTAGCTACCAATGTAAAGAAAAAGCCACATTACACCGCAATGCATGACAACCGAAAACAAGTTTTCTACCACTTTTGCTCCATGGTAGGGAGCGCTGTGCAGCCCCGCATACATGGCTAAAGAGAGGCCGATGGATTTGCCTGCATAACGAATACCAATAGAAGTGTTTCTGAGATTAAAATTTTGCTGTAAAGAAGCCCCTTGATTGAACTTGGCAAAGCGACTTTCTCTGATTTTACTATCTAGCGTATAAAGCAGCTGCAATAGCATAAAGCCGAGGGCTACGACTAATAGATCGCTCCAGCCTTTCGGGTGCACCCAATGATATAAACCAAGCACCAATATGGTGTTACCGAGTAACATGCCGGAGTCCACCATCGCGGCGCAGATATTTTGCTTTAAAATCGCTTCTTCTTCGTCAAACTGATACAGAATCCATTTGCGATGGATCCATTGGCCGAAGTATACAAAGGCAATGATCAACCCTATATGTAAGGCCACTTGCAGAGGGTGTGCCTGCGCCCTCACCACGCCTAAGTCATTGAATAAGTATGCAACACAAATACACAGCATCGTCACTTGACTGGCATAGCTGATCCCAAGTGCAAAGTTGTCACGTTGTGCTAGCTCGTCATCCAGTAGATTGTTAGCGCTACGTTGGATCATTAAGCGCAGCAAAATAGTTAAACCGCAGACAATGACAAAGCAAATCAAAATCGCTAAAAAGTTGATATTGTTTAAAGACAAATAACTCATACTCGGTGTAAGGTTGTGTTTTAGATAGAGTTACTATAACACTGCTCACAAAGAGAGCCAGTCTACCGTGGAGTTTTTTATGTCGGAATTGTTTGTTCAAGCAGCGCTAAATACGCTTGCTCAAGAGCGTTACCAAATGATTTATGGTGATGCGCCGATGGAGCCCAAACTGGCACGGTTACTGGCGCTGAGTGATTTTGCCGAGCGTACGCTTACACGATTTCCTGAGTGGGGAGCTTGGCTGCTCGATGAATCGCAGATGCAAATGCGCGACTGTCCTGATGTGTTTGACTTCTCCGCGCCATTGGTTGAAGAAAAACAAGCTTGGCAGCAGCTGCGTCACTATCGCTTAAAGTATTGGCTTAAAGTGATGTGGCTGGATTTGGTTGCAGGCAATGAGATTGATGACAGTATTCGCTATATTTCGCAGCTGTCCGATACCTTGATTTCAAATGCGTACCGATGGGCGTACTTAAGCGTAGAAGCGCAATCAGGCTCACCAAAAGATGAGGCTGGTAACTCGATACCTATGACGGTATTAGGCATGGGAAAGCTTGGTGGTAAGGAGCTGAATTTTTCCTCCGATATCGATTTGATCTTTGCCTATCCACGAAGTGTCGACACATCCGGTGGCCGGCGTAGTATTGAGGCGCAAGTTTTTTACACTAGAGTGGCACAAAAACTTATTTCAGCGCTTAATCAAGTTACCATTGATGGCCAAGTATTCAGAGTCGATATGCGTTTAAGACCATTTGGGGATAGTGGTCCTTTGGTAATGAGCTATGCCGCGATGGAAGATTATTACCAAGATCAAGGTCGAGAATGGGAGCGCTATGCGATGTTAAAGGCGCGGCCAATTGGTGAGCCGTCGCCGTATTGGCAAGAGTTTTACGACCTAATTCGGCCGTTCGTCTATCGCCGTTATATCGACTTTTCTGTGATAGATTCACTGCGAAAGATGAAAAACATGATTGCCCAAGAGGTGAGACGCAAAGGCTTAACGAATAACATAAAGCTGGGCGCTGGTGGCATTCGAGAAGTAGAGTTTATTGTGCAGGCTTTGCAACTGATACGCGGCGGTCGCGAAACGCCATTACAAACCCCTTCATTGTTACAGGCATTAGAAGAGCTTGAAACGCTTGATATTGTCCCTGTCGAGGTCAAAAACCGTCTGTATGAGAACTATTTAGTGCTGCGTAAAGTTGAGCAATATCTACAAGCATTTGACGACAAACAAACGCAAACTTTACCCGACAACAACTTAGATTGTCTGCGCCTGAGCCACTTATTGCGATGTAACGATTACGCCGAAGTCGAGCAAATGCTAAAGGTTGTGACGCAGCATATCCGGGCTGAGTTTAGCCAAGTCATTGGTGAACCGCCTGAAGAAGAATTAGATGAAGACGATAGCGCGGTTTACGCGTGGCAAACGGGAGAAATTGCTCAGCTAGGCCAGTGCCGAGCTGCACCGTGTTTTGAGACTTGGCAAACTGACTTGATGGAGTTTAAACAAGGGCTAAGTAAAAAGCAGGCGGGCACTCGTGGTCGCGATATTCTCGATAAGTTAATGCCAGCCTTGCTACGAGAGCTTAGTAAACAAAACATGGAGCCGGCGCTTGCTCGCGTGCTCAGTGTGATCAATCAAGTAGCGTCTCGTACTGCATATTTGGAGCTACTTTACGAAAATCACGGTGCGTTGACTCAACTTATCAAGCTTTGTTGTCATAGCGCGTGGATTGCTGAGCATATTGCGAAATACCCGATCCTCCTTGATGAGCTTATCGACCCACAAACTCTCTACAAACCTTTGCCATTAACGTCCTATAAAAACGAGATCCAGCAAGCATTTTTACGTATAGATGAGCAAGATGTTGAGCTACAGATGGAAGCGCTGCGACAATTTAAACAAACGCATCAGCTAAAAGTCGCGGCTGCAGACGCCACTGGCGTGTTGGATATTATGAAGGTGAGCGATCATCTAACTGCGCTTGCTGAGGCGATTATCGCAAAAGCCGTCGATATTGCTTGGGGGCATATGGTGGCGCGTTTTGGTGCGCCTGAAGGTGCAACAATAGAAGAAAAAGGCTTTGCTGTAATAGCGTATGGCAAGGCTGGGGGATATGAGCTCGGTTACAACTCAGATCTAGACTTAGTGTTTGTGCATAATCGTGACGGCGAAAGCCAAACTCAGGGTGATAAAGCTATCTCTTCAAGACAGTTTTATATGAAGCTGGCACAGCGTTTAATGCATTTGTTCAATACCAAAACGCTCTCTGGCATGCTTTACGAATTAGATACTCGACTTCGCCCTGAAGGAAACTCGGGCTTACTCGCTATCAATCTAGAAAGCTTTTACCAATACCAGTTAGAGCAAGCTTGGACATGGGAGCATCAGGCGCTAGTGAGAGCTCGTATGGTGTTAGGTGAGTCGAAAATGGCCGCACGATTTGAGGAAATACGTCATGCAATACTAATGCAGCAGCGAGACGTGCCTAAATTAGCGGAAGATGTTCGCAATATGCGTGAAAAAATGCGAGCCCACCTTAACCAAGATAGTGACAGTCACTTTGACTTAAAGCAGGGAATTGGCGGCATGACGGATATTGAATTTATCAGTCAGTACATTGTGTTACGATATAGCAGTCAGTATCCAGCACTTTGTACTTATCCAGATAATATACGTATTTTAGAGCAAGCGGGTGAAGTTGAAGTGATTGATAGTGATGAAATGAAGCACTTAATCTCTGCATATTGTTTGTTTAGAGATCAATATCATTTTAATAGCTTAAACCAATTAGGTAGGGTTGTTGGGCGTGAAGCGTTTGATCAACACGCACAACAAGTCACTCAAGTTTGGCAGCGGGTACTTGCTTAACCCGCTAGCTTACGGCAGTTTTCACGTACATAGATTGGTGGGTTTTCGGTGATAACCGCAGCACGCTCTCGCGGGCAGAAAAATGTGTAGACTTGAAATTCAAAGTCGTCGTTTATCGCCGTTCCAACCTGATAGAGTGCAGAAACAAAGTCAGTATCGAGACGGAAGTTATACTTCACCACATAGTCACGCTCTAGATACCAAAACAGTTCCACACCTTCTTCTTTGGCTTGCTTTGTAAGTACATCTTTTAAAGTATCGCCTGTGTCAAAGCGTCTTGGTTGTTTTTCACCGGTCCATTTAGGGTTAGATGGTTTAACTGCGAGCGCTCTTTGTGCTAGCGCATCGTCAAGCGGATAGGTGGGCTTTCCGAGTGTGATAACATACTTTTCACGATCGGTATCACGATTGCTCATGCTATTTCGAAAGCTTTCGTAAAATTGCGACAGGCCTTGCGCTGCAACATTGGTGGTTTCCCTAAAGTTCATATCTTTAGAGGCACCAAAAAGAAAATAGTAGGCAGCCCAAATGAGTAACACACCTAGTGATAGGTGTTTAGTCCAAAACCAGATTGACGATAATTTATTTTTTTTCTTCTTAGCCATTTCAAACTACTCCAAGACTCTAGGCCCTAATAAAACGAAGGTGCCTTTTCATCAGGTCGCGTTTTAAAGCGACGATGCACCCACATATATTGATCCGGCGCACAATTGATTGCTTGCTCCATTCTCTCGTTGACGCGAGTAACATCTGCAAGATCATTGCCACTTGGGAATGCTTCTAAAATAGGTTGTATGTCTAAATGATACATCCCTTTTGCGTCTCTCGTACAGTGTAAGCTTAAAGTCTCAGCCTTTTTGCTTGAAGAAAATAATAAAGTACCAGTTGTTGTTGCTGCATCAGGAACCGCAAAGAAAGGGGCAAACTCACAGCGCTTGCGGCCATAATCTTGATCTGGCAAGTAATAACACACGCGTTTGCTTGAGAGTGTTTTCAATAAGCCTTTGACGTCTCGCTTAGTGACTAAATACTCATTTGAGCGTAGTCGCCCACGGGTCATAAAAAACTCCATAAGTGGATTATTGTGTGGGCGATAAAAGCCAACACCTTGCACTTTTGTGCCTAGCACTCGGCTTGCCATCTCAAGATGCAACATATGGGGAACCAGCATAAGTACCCCTTTTCCTTGCTTTTGCACGGCTTCAATATGCTCTAATCCCTTAATAGAGCCCACTACTTGATTGATGCGCCACTCTGGCCACCACCATGCCATCCCCGTTTCAAGAGTTGCTATGCCGGTATTTTCCATATTTTTTAGTAGCATAGCTTTGTGTTCTGCTTCACTTAGCTGTGGAAAGCAAAGTTTCAAATTGACATCAGCAATATGACGGCGGCGTTTCATATATTTATGAACTAGACGTCCAAGGCCTCTACCCAGTGTAAATTGAACACCTTGTGGGAGCCATGAGATCAAATACAGGGCGAAAACACCAAGCCAAGTCAGCCAAAATTTAGGTGCTAAGAATGACCATCTGAAAGGTGAGTGAGTAACCAAAGTAATATACCTGAGACTTAATTGAAGAGGCTAGTTTATCTATATTGCTGTAAAAATACAAAAAGCCAGCATAGCTGGCCTTTTCAGAGGTGATAATCGAAGTACTTAGCCTTCAATCAAACCTTGGTTAATTGCTTCAAGATCGGTACGAGATAGTGTACCTGCTGCTTGTTTTAAGCGTAGCGATGATAGTACGTAGCGATAACGGATATCAGCTAGGTTACGTTTCGCGTTATACAGGTTTTGCGTGCTGACTAGTACGTCAACGATGGTACGAGTACCTACATCAAAACCCGCTTCAGTTGCTTGTAATGCACTTTCTGCTGAAACAACCGCTTGCTCTAGCGCACGGTAAGTTGCAACGTCTGAAACCACTTGGTTATAAGACGTGATCACTGATCGTGTCATGTTACGCATTGCCGCTTCCATATCTTCGCTGCTAGCAACAAAGTTTGCGCGAGCTTGATCTGTTGCTGCAACTGTACGGCCACCTGTGTAAATTGGTACGTCTAACGTTAAGCCTACCGAAGTTCTGTCGCTACGTGGTGCATGTTGTCTACCTGCACTGTCAGCTAAAGAATCAGAGTAAGTAGCGTTTAAGTTTAGTGTTGGGTAATGCCCAGATTGAGCTAAATCAATTTGATCTTTTGCGATGTCTACCGCAGATTTTGCAACTTGAAGGTCTAAATTCTTCGCTTTTGCAATTTCGATAAAATCGTTCGTATTCTGCGTAGGCTTAACTGTTGAGAACTTTTCAGTGTTTAACTTATCTAGCTTAGCGTGGTACTTACCAGTAATCGTACGTAATGTTTCACGTGCTGTTTCAACTGCATTACTTGCTATGATTTCGTCTGCAACTGCACGGTCAAATTGTGCTCTTGCTTCATGCACGTCTGTAATTGCTGTCAAACCTACTTCGTAGCGCTGTTTTGTCTGCTCTAGTTGACGTTCAATAGCGCGCTTCTCGGCTTGTACAAACTCTAGGCTATCTAACGCACTTAGTACATTAAAGTAACCTTCAGCGATACGGACAATCAAAGTTTGCTTTTGCTGCTCATATTGAGTCGATGCTTGCATTGCACGTTTTTCTGCAATTGAAAGACCCTGCCAAGATGCCATATCAAAAATGGTTTGGCTTAGAGAGATTGAACGCTGAAAGGTGTCAGTGTCAGACTCAAACATGGTGTAGCCTGTCGAGTCATTTTGCTGGCTCGATGGACCTTCAGAGTTAACGTCTGTATAACTCATTTGAAAGCCAAGCTGAGGTAGCAATACGCCTAATGCTTGGTCTTGTGCATATTTTTGCGCATCAGCCTGCGCTTTAGCCTTTAATACGGTAGGATCGTTAGCCGTTGCAATGTCGTATACTTGCAGTAGGTCTTCCGCGTGGGACAGGCTGCTTGAAAGTGCGCACGACAACCCAACAACTAATGATAGTAGAGTTTTTTTCATTTTTCGCTCAGTCCTTAGACAATTTTTATACTGTCAGCATGTTACCTTGTTTTTGCGGCCCAATTAAAGACCAAATGCGTAAAACATCGCCAACAAGTGTAACAGAATATATTAATACCACTTGGGTATTGTAAAGTGGAAAAAGTTAAAGGTAAACGACTTCGTTTACTTATTCAGGTATGACCCTACTATAAGGGCGATTGGTTAGCTTTTAAACCGTTGCTATTAAAAAACACAGGATTATTTTATGAAACCTTTGAGTCAGTTCAACAAAGTCGACGTCAATGTTTCTTCAATAGAAACAATCTTCAATGGTTTTTTTACCATTCACAAGTACCAATTTACCCATGCCTTATTTAATGGCGGTGTATCAGAGCTGATAACTCGCGAGATATTAGAGCGTGGTCATGCGGTTGCAATATTGCCGTATGATCCTGTTACAGACAGTGTGTTGCTTATTGAGCAAATTCGCATTGGAGCGTTGGCTTCAAGACACTCTCCTTGGCTTTTGGAATGCATTGCAGGGATGGCAGAAGGGAGCGAAGACTATGAGAGTGTTGCAAGAAAAGAAGCCAAAGAAGAAGCTGGACTTGAGCTTGATAAGCTCATTTATATGCGCTCTTATTTATCAAGCCCAGGTGGTACAACAGAGCGACTATATTTGTATCTAGCGCTTGCTGATTTATCTAAAGCGAGTGGGGTTTATGGACTGGCTGAAGAAGGTGAAGATATTAAAGTGCATGTGATGCCACTTGATGAAGCCCTTGCACGTCTTGATAATGAGGAAATCGATAACGCTGCCACTGTTATTAGTCTACAATGGTTGGCATTAAATAAAGCGCGGATATAGAAGCAGTTTAGGAGTCGTATTTTTGTCACAAGTGCTGAGCTCAAAGCAGTATATTCAATCTCTGCCCCGTTACATCACGCTGTGCGAACGTAATTATTTACGGGCGCTAAAATTGCTACCTGAAGAAGTGGTCGGTGAGAGTCGAGTGATTGACTTAGCCTCTGCGCGATACAGTTTGAGCGTAGCTGGAGTCAGTAAATACACAACGGACATTCACATCGAGCAGATGGCGACAGTAAGCGCCCATTTGCCACACTTTTCGTTGTCTGTGCGCCTCTACCATGATGCTAAAGTGGCTGAAGTAATTCACCGTGATTATCATCGTCGAATAAAGCCATCCTATGGTTACCCAAATCCTGATATGTACCAAAAAGATGAAAAGTATCAAATAAATGCGTTTTTAGCTGATTGGCTTATGGTGTGTTTAGAAAAAGGCCGCGTGCATTTAAACTGGGATGTAAACAATGGCTTGGTTTGATCTCGAGCTGCAATTCGATAAAGCGCAAATTCGTATTGGTCATTTTACGGATTGCCATTTGTTTGCCACGCCCTCTGGGGAATATTTTGCGGTAAATACCGCCGCTAACCTTGAACGCACTTTCGCCGCGATGGCAAAAGAGCATTTCGATTGTGTGGTGTTTGGCGGTGATTTAACACAAGATCACAGTGCGGCTTCTTATCATGAGTTTGCTCGTATAGTGAGGGAGAGTGAGTTGCAATGTCCGGTGCTTTGGGTGCCGGGTAACCACGACGAGCTAGCTTTACTCGAAGAAATAAGTGCTGGGCAAATCGTCCGTCATAAATGCATCACAGGTCCGTTTGGGCAGGTGTTACTGTTAAACTCAAAGGGTGAAACACCCGCCGGATGGTGTGCTAAGTCACATTTAGGTGCGCTCAAAGACAAGCTTAACAATAATATCAACAACAATACGATTGTTTTTGCTCACCACCATCCTAGGCCGATAGATGGCTATTTAGATAAACATATGCTCGAAAATGGTCCTGCACTGTTAAACCTGTTGGTGGATTCAGAGCAAGTCTTAGGGCTATTTCATGGTCATGTGCATAATGAATATCAACAACAATTTCGCACTTTACCTATCTACGCTACGCCTGCAACATCAATCCAATTTGATAAGCACACAAAGGACTGGTATCAGTCTGATTTGGGTCCCGCTTATCGTGTCATCGTATTTAGTAAAAGCGCTATAACAACAGAGGTAAAATGGCTCGGAAAGTAGTTTATATTCACGGCTTTAATAGCTCTGAGCTATCCTATAAAGCGACGGCGTTTGGTGAATATATGATGGATAAACAAACGCCATACCTTGTCCCAAGACTACATTATGACCCGAGAGTCGCATTGGCACAGTTGGATAGCGTCATTGATTCTGATACTGTGTTGTTAGGTAGCTCGTTAGGCGGCTATTACGCCACCTACTTTTCGCAACATCTTGGCTGTAAAGCGGTGGTGATAAACCCTGCAGTTAGGCCTTTTTCATTATTAAATGACTACCTTGGACCACAATACAATCCTTATCAGGACTGTCATTATGAGCTGCAGTATGAACATATTGATGCGTTAAAATCCATGTATGTCGAGCAGCTGAGTAATCCAGAAAACTTGCTATTATTGCAACAAACGGGCGACGAGGTGCTGCCTTTTGCAGAGGCGGTGCGTTATTATAGTCATTGTCGTCAAATTATTGAGTTTGGTGGGGATCATAGCTTTGTTGAATTTCCACGCTATTTTGACACCATCACCAAATTTTTAACTATCAAAAATTAGAATTTATGCACAAAGCTCTGCTCAAAACTGTATGTTGTGCATATACTAGCGGATAAAAAGATAACTAGAACTAGCCTATGAGTCAGCAAAACTATAATGCCGAAGCTATTGAGGTACTCAATGGCTTAGAGCCAGTTAAGCGCCGTCCTGGCATGTATACCGATACCACCAGACCTAATCATTTAGGCCAAGAGGTTATCGATAACAGTGTCGATGAAGCCTTAGCCGGACATGCCACCAAGATCGACGTGATCTTGCATGAAGACAACTCCTTTGAAGTCATTGATGACGGTCGAGGAATGCCTGTGGATATTCACCCAGAAGAGGGCGTGCCTGGGGTTGAATTGATCCTGACCAAACTTCATGCCGGGGGCAAGTTTTCCAATAAAAACTACCAGTTCTCCGGTGGTCTTCATGGGGTGGGTATATCGGTTGTTAATGCCTTGTCGACTCGGGTCGAAATTACCGTTAAACGCGATGCGCAAATCTATGAAATGGCATTTGAAAACGGCGATAAAGTCGAAGACTTAAGAGTGACCGGCAGCGTTGGTAAGCGTAATACCGGCACCTCAGTACACTTTTGGCCCGACGCGAGTTATTTTGACTCAGCTAACTTCTCAATTACTAAGTTAAACCACTTGCTCAAAGCTAAGGCTGTATTGTGTCCAGGGCTTAGAATTCGTTTTGTAAATAAACAGACGAAAGAAACGCAAGAATGGCACTACGAGGCAGGTCTTGAGGATTACCTAAAAGACAGCGCTGAAGGCTACGAAGTGCTGCCGAAATCCCCATTTACAGGCAGTTTCAGTGGCTCAACCGAAGGGGTTGATTGGGCGCTTCATTGGTTGCCTGAGGGCGGCGAATCCATCGCTGAAAGCTACGTAAACCTTATTCCAACGGCACAAGGTGGAACCCATGTAAATGGGTTACGCCAGGGCTTACTTGAAGCGATGCGTGAGTTTTGTGAATTCAGAAACCTGATCCCGCGTGGCGTGAAACTGACGCCTGATGATGTTTGGGACCGCTGTAGTTATGTCTTGTCGGTTAAAATGCAAGACCCACAATTTGCCGGTCAAACTAAAGAAAAGCTGTCATCACGTTCGTGCGCTACCTTTGTGTCTGGCATTGTCAAAGACGCCTTTAGTTTATGGTTAAATGAACACACTGAAACTGCAGAGTTACTTGCTGAACTGTGTATTAGCAATGCGCAAAAACGTTTGCGTGCTGCGAAAAAAGTGGTTCGTAAAAAAGTCACTTCGGGTCCTGCTTTACCGGGTAAATTAACCGATTGTTCTGGAAGTGAAACTGAACGCTCAGAAATCTTTTTGGTGGAAGGGGACTCAGCAGGTGGCTCAGCAAAACAAGCACGAGACCGTGAGTTTCAAGCAATCATGCCGCTGCGCGGTAAAATCCTAAATACCTGGGAAGTGGAATCTGGACAGATCTTAGCCTCACAAGAAGTACATGATATTTCTGTTGCCTTAGGTATTGACCCAGACTCTGAAGATTTATCAGGTTTGCGCTATGGCAAAGTATGTATCCTCGCGGATGCGGATTCTGACGGACTTCACATTGCAACTTTATTATGCGCACTCTTTGTGAAGCACTTCCCAGAGCTTGTTCGTAAGGGCCATGTTTTTGTTGCCATGCCGCCGCTATTTCGTATTGATGTTGGTAAAGAAGTTTACTACGCCCTTGATGAAGATGAGAAAAAGGGCATATTAGATCGTATTGAGGCCGAAAAGAAACGCGGTAAAGTCAACGTACAGCGCTTTAAAGGGTTGGGTGAAATGAACCCGTTACAATTGCGTGAAACCACCATGGATCCAAATACTAGACGTTTAGTTCAGCTGACATTAGATGAGCCTGAACAAACCCTCGAAATGATGGATATGCTGTTAGCTAAAAAGCGCTCTGGCGACCGTAAAATTTGGCTTGAGCAGCACGGAGATAAGGCAGAGGTTTAACATGAAAATACATAGTAAATTGACCACGGTAGCGACGACGCTGGCAGTAGCGTTATTAAGCTCACCTGCGCTGGCAAATGATATGCTTTCGCGCCTTTCAGTACCTAAAGGGTATGAGCTGAGCTATTTTGCGAAAGATGTTGAAAATGCGAGACAAATGGCGGTGGGCAAAGATGGCACTGTGTATGTTGGCTCTCGTAAAGCGGGTAAAGTTCACGCACTCATTGACAACAACCGTGATGGCGTAGCCGACAAGAAAATCTTGGTTGCAGAAGGGCTGAATATGCCCTCCGGTATCGCCCTAAAAGACGGTGACTTATATGTTGCTGAAGTTGAGCGTATTGTGCGTTTTAAGCAAATCGCAAAAAACCTCAAGGCACCGGTAAAAGAAGTGGTGTTCGATGATTTGCCTGACAAACGTCACCACGGCTGGAAGTACCTGACAGTATCGCCGGAAGGCGAACTGATCATTCCAGTTGGCGTGCCTTGTAATATTTGTGCCGAAGACCCTAAGTTTGGCCGTATATTTTCACTAAATCTTGAGACGAAAAAGCTTTCGACGATTGCCAAAGGCGTGCGTAACTCAGTGGGTTTTGATTATCACCCAGTAACTGGAAAGTTATGGTTCAGCGACAACGGTCGTGACATGATGGGAGATGACATTCCACCATGTGAAATCAACCGTGTTGACGAAATTGGTCAGCATTTTGGCTTCCCCTATGTTCATGGCGGCAGCGTGCTAGACCCTGAATTTGGCGAGGGTAAATCGGTGACTGACTACGCCATGCCAGCACTTGCACTACAAGCGCACGTTGCACCGCTGGGCATTCACTTTTACCGTGGCGAGCAATTTCCAAAGGCAATGAAGCATCAGCTTTTTGTTGCTGAACATGGTTCTTGGAACCGCAGCAAAAAAGTGGGCTATCGAGTAATGCGAGCAAATGTGCAAGATGGCCAAATTAGAGGCTATGAGCCTTTCCTTACCGGCTTTATGGAAAACGAAACAACCCATGGTCGACCAGCCGCAATTGCAGAACTCGACGACGGTAGCCTGCTCGTTTCCGATGATTACGCCAATGCGATATATCGCATCAGCTACAACAACAAGTAAGGTGTAACATGACAGATCCTCAAGCCTTGTCCTTGCAAGGCATTGAACAACTTCCGATGGGGCGTTTTACTGAAGATGCCTATCTGAACTATTCCATGTATGTGATCATGGATAGGGCGTTACCACATATTGGTGACGGCCTGAAGCCTGTACAACGTCGTATTGTATATGCGATGAGTGAGCTGGGCTTATCTGCTCAAGCAAAATACAAAAAATCTGCCCGTACCGTTGGTGACGTACTGGGTAAATATCACCCTCATGGCGACAGTGCTTGTTATGAGGCCATGGTACTCATGGCGCAGCCGTTTTCTTATCGCTATCCGCTGGTGGATGGCCAAGGTAACTGGGGTGCTGCGGATGATCCTAAATCATTTGCTGCGATGCGTTATACTGAGGCGCGTTTATCTAAGTTCTCAGAAGTACTGCTGAAAGAGCTTGGCCAAGGTACGGTCGATTGGACCGCTAACTTTGATGGCACCTTAGATGAGCCGCAAGTGTTACCCGCGCGTTTACCACATATCTTGCTGAATGGGGTGACGGGTATTGCGGTGGGGATGGCAACCGATATTCCGCCGCATAACGTACGTGAAGTTGCTGAAGCTTGTTGTTTGTTATTGGATAAGCCTAAAACCGAACTAGAAGAAATTCTAGAATTGGTCAAAGCGCCAGACTATCCAACCGATGCGGAAATCATTACGCCGCAAGAAGAGATCAAAAAGCTTTACACCACAGGTCGTGGCTCAATCAAGATGCGTGCTGTGTACACCGAAGAGCAAGGCGAAGTGGTGATCACCGCGTTGCCACATCAATGTTCGGGTGCCAAGGTGCTAGAGCAGATAGCAGCACAAATGACAGCGAAGAAACTCCCTATGGTAGCGGATTTACGTGACGAATCGGATCATGAAAATCCGACGCGTATCGTCATCGTACCGCGCTCAAATCGAGTTAAGGTCGAGCCATTAATGGCGCACCTATTTGCCACGACGGATCTTGAAAAGAACTACCGTGTTAACATCAATATGATTGGTTTAGACGGGCGTCCACAAGTTAAAGACTTGCGTCAGATTTTATCTGAGTGGTTAGTATTCCGTCGTGAAACGGTGCGTAGACGTTTGCAGTATCGTTTAGACAAAGTGCTTGCGCGTTTGCATATTCTTGAAGGTTTGATGATTGCATTTTTGAATATCGATGAAGTCATCGAAATCATTCGCAACGAAGACAAACCAAAAGAAGAGTTAATAGCGCGTTTTGGTCTTTCAGATAAGCAGGCAGAAGCAATTCTAGACCTGAAATTACGCCACCTTGCAAAGCTTGAAGAAATGAAGATCCGTGGTGAGCAGGATGAGCTTGAAAAAGAGCGTGATGGATTGGAAAAAACCTTAGGCTCTGAGCGTCGTATGTCGACGTTGATGAAAAAAGAAATCCAAGAAGCTGCTGAATTGTATGGCGATGATAGACGCTCACCGGTAGTTGAGCGTGGTGAAGCCAAAGCGCTTAGCGAAAAAGATTTGATCCCATCAGAGTCTGTAACTGTTGTGCTATCTGAAAAAGGCTGGGCGCGTTTTGCAAAGGGCCATGATATCGATGCCGAAGGGCTAAGCTACCGCTCAGGAGACTGTTATAAAGCCTCTGCGAAAGGCAAGAGTAATCAGCCTGCGGTGTTCTTAGATACTTCAGGGCGAGCCTTTGCAACCGATGCGCATAGCTTACCTTCAGCCCGGAGTCAGGGTGAACCGATGACGGGACGCTTTAACTTAGCGTCAGGATGTAACTTTGAACATGTGGTCATGGGCGAAGAGAAATCGACTTATCTGATGGCGACCGATGGCGGTTACGGTTTTATCAGTGACTTTGCTGATATGGTGAGCAAAAACAAAAATGGTAAAGCGTTCGTTAGCGTGCCAAAAGGTGCGCATTTGATGGCTCCTATCCAGGTATTTGATGTTGCCACCGATATGTGTATGGCGATTTCGAGCGAAGGCAGAATGCTGCTATTCCCATTACGTGATTTACCTAAGCTTGGTAAAGGTAAGGGGAATAAGATTATCTCTATCCCTAGCGCGAAAGTGCAAAGCCGCGAAGAGTTTGTCAAAGTGTTAGCGGTAGTACCTGAAGGCGTTTCTGTTACCTTACATGCAGGTAAGCGCAAGCTAACCTTAAAGCCGAGTGATTTAGAGCACTATTACGGTGAGCGAGGGCGCAGAGGTAATAAGTTACCGCGCGGATTACAGCGCGTAGATAGCTATGATCTGGAGCACAATGGTGTTGAGACACCAGAAGACAATGACGCCAGCGTAGATACCGAAGAATAACCGATACAGGCCGCCCACCGCGGCCTTATTTTTATCTGTTGAAAACCATCGCGAGGTGAACTCGCTGCCACCAAATTAACCACTCCGTGTAGGTGTCTGTTCACCCATTGAACTTTGCGTAGGAGCCGGTTCACCCGGCGATCCTTAACTTTAGAATATGGCTCCTCAAATCAAAAAATGAAAATAAAAAGACACTATTATTGCAGCATTTTATTGCGCTTTACGTTAAAATATTCGGTTATACCAATTACACAAGTGCCTATGGCTTGCAAACAATTGTAATTGGTATCAATTGGCAGCGCTTGCTGCTTGTCACCATCACACGGGCTTCCTAACGGGGTATTTATGTCAGATAAGTGCTATATCACAGCGCAACAATTGCTAGAAGATTCATTTCGCTTAGCCGCTAAAGTTTATGAAGACGGGTTTAGACCTGACTTTATTATCGGTATTTGGCGTGGTGGTGCGCCTATTGGTATCGCAGTTCAAGAATACTACGATTACAAAGGTATAGAGACTGATCATATCGCAGTACGTACTTCTTCTTACTATGGCATTGGTAAGCAATCTAAAGAAATCAAAGTTCACGGTTTGCATTACATTGTTGAAAATGCAAACGCTGACGATTCATTACTAATCGTTGATGACGTGTTTGATTCTGGCCGCAGTATTTTTGCGTTGAAAGAAAAGCTTGCAGAGTTAATGCGCCTGAACTTGCCTCGCGATATTCGTGTTGCTTGCCCATACTACAAGCCAGCAAACAAAAAAGTACCAATGACACCAGATTATTTTATTCATGAGTCTGATGAGTGGTTGGTATTCCCTCACGAGCTGTCAGGTTTAACACCGGAAGAATTAGTGGAAGGAAAGTCTGACTTAGCAAATATTAAACACCTATTTGCAAAATAAGTTAATCAGTACTCAAGGGCGAGAAAGTACTCGCCCTAGTTATTCTAACCGCGAAAAATTAAGCTTGCGCGAAGCTATCAACAAAATCCTCAAGCGCGTCAACATCGACTGGCTTTAAGCCTTCACTACTACGTACTATCAAGCCCTTTTCTACCAATTCACTTACCACCCGACGATATGCACGCTCAGTGGTCGCAAATCTTTCGGCTTCAGCACTTACCGTTGAATAGGCACGAAGTAATGTTGGATTCGAATTCTCGGCACGTAATAAGCAGTCTTTAGCAATGTTGTAGCTCAGCGGCAACAGCAACTTGTCTAAGTTTATCTTTTGGTTTTCAGTAAACTTAGCAGCGATGGTTTGCGCGGTATATAGGCTCAGCTCCGGCTGCTCAAGCAGTAATTTTCGCCAATATTTTAGCTCAATGAGGTGATAGGTTACATCGCTCAAGCAAGTCACGGTATAAATACAAGGCTGATGATTCAGCGCTTCGATTTCGCCAATTAGCGTGTTGTTACAGTCCAGTTGTCCGAGTAATAGACGACGACCGTTACCGACATCATAACTAAAAGACACAGTGCCACTGGTCACCAATATGAGTTTACTCAATGGTTCATCTTGGTGGATCAAGACTTCTTTTTTGCTGTGCTGAAAACTATTACCAGCAAAAGCGAGTAACTGTTCGACCAAATTGGTTGAAAAATGATATTGAAACATCTAGATGGCTCTTCGGACAAATGTCCTATTTATTAAACTATAATGACGTTAGCATGAATTTTTCAGTTTTACGCTAACTCACACCGTTTAAGTAGTATCGGTTTTATCTCAGCGCTGTGGCGAAGAATTTAATAAACGATATTACCATTAAACCCCCACTTCCCGTGTTAGAGCTAATTTATTGGTGCTAATTTCTAGGGGCTTGTGGGTTAGCCTTTTTATTCTGCTCGATACGTAAATTCGAGCATAAACTATATGCTAACGCAACTTAGGGGAGAGGACAAATGAGTTGGGAATATTTAGGCTATTTAGCCTCTGCTTTTTTGGTCGTTTCTTTGATGATGAGCGATGTTGCTAAGTTGCGTTGGTTCAATTTAATGGGCTGTATTTGTTTTACCGCCTATGGTGCACTTATCCAAGCTTGGCCGGTGGCGTTAACTAATGGTCTACTGGCACTAGTTAACACCTACCACTTGGTGAAATTACAAAAAGATCAACGCTGATATTTAAGTTCACCTGCAATCCACGTCTGCTCGACTTTAATATCATCAATTTTATCTTCGCTTACGGTAAAGTAATCTTGGTCTATTAAGATAAAATCGGCCCACTTTCCTTGTTCTAAGCTTCCCAGTTTATACTCTTGAAATGCGGCATACGCAGCATCAACAGTAAATGCTTGGAGTGCTTGTTCTCTGGTTAGCTTTTCTGTTGGGCGCCAGCCATCCTTGGGTAAATCTTGATGGTCTTGTCTGGTGATAGCGGCATGCAGACCATGGAAAGGGTTTGCGAGCTCCACTGGAAAGTCAGAACCCGCCGCCACTCTACTTCCTTGCTTTAAGAATGTTTGCCATGCGTAAGCGCCGCTAAGCTGTTTGTCGTCTAGGCGCTTTTCGGCCATATGCATATCAGATGTGGCATGAACAGGCTGCATTGATGGAATAATATCTAACGTCTTAAAGCGGGGGATATCATCCGGATGGACAATTTGTGCGTGCTCAATGCGATTTCTGAGCAGTCTTCCACCTGCTTTTTTAAAAACGTGTTGATATGAGTCTAGCACGATGCGATTCGCTCTATCGCCAATGGCGTGCGTGTGTGCACTGTAGCCGCTGCGTATGGCTTGGGTGATCAATGCTTCAAGCGTCGCTTGGTTTTCGAGCATTAACCCTTTGTGGCCTTTGCGGTCATGATAGTCGCGAATAAGTGCCGCGCCTCGGCTGCCAAGTGCACCATCAGCATAGATTTTTACACTACGAATAGAGAGTTGATCTCGTGTATCTTTGAGCACTCCGGCGTCCAACATCTCTGCGAGTTTGGGGGAGCTTGCACTTAGCATAGCGTAGACGCGCAGAGGCATTGAGTGTTCCTTGGCGCGTGCTTGGTAAACCTGCCACGTGGTGTGGTCAATCCCGGCATCATGAGCTGAGGTAATGCCTAAACTCAGCAAGTGTTCTCCGGCTTTATTAAGCGCCTTGTTTACTTGTGCATCCGACTGAGCTGGGACATGAGTGCGAATAAGGTCTTCTGCCTTGTCGATAAAGATCCCGCTCGGCATACCGCTATTCAGTGTAATGATTTCACCGCCTTCCGGTGTCTTTGTTGATTTCGAAATGTTTGCAAGCGCCATCGCTTTTGAGTTTACCCAAATAGCGTGACCATCTACTCGAGTGAGCATGACGGGCTTATCTTTTACGTATTTGTCGAGATCGGCTGCGGTTGGGAATTGTCCGCCGGGCCATAAGGTTTGATCCCAGCCTCGACCTATTATCCATTCACCTTCATGGGCTTTTGCGTAGTGGCTAAGCCGTTTTCCTACTTCTGCAATGGTTTTGCTACCGCGCACGTCGAGTGTGAGTAAATTATTGCCAAGGCCAATGATATGACCGTGCGCATCAATTAAACCAGGTAATAGGGTTTTTCCCTCACCATCAAATTTGGTTGCACTCGGGTATTGGGTACTCAGATCCTTTGAACTTGTTTTTACGACTTTACCGTCTTTAATTACCAAAGAAGAAAAGCGCTCAATTTGCTGCGATTTAGTGGGCGTATAGCCATTTACATTGTGAATTAAGGTTACTTGAGCTGTTGTTGACAGGCTAAAGCTAGCCAAAAGCGCGAGGAATGTTTTTTTCATTATATTGTCCTTCACTGAGAGTATTTATTCAGAATAATCATCTAACTCAATAAAGCCAAGTCTTTGCGTTGAGAGTATACTTGGGTTTTAAAGGAGTGGAGTGTCAAAGTGAAGTTGTTTGTTGTATACCTAGGCGGCCGTATTCAAGGTTGCCATATTGAAATGCATGATGTGCGCTTTGTCGCGGCAAATACAATTGAAGAAGCTTATCCCAAATTAAAGCAGCAATGGGTTGGTGATAAAAACTCGGTGCATATGGATAGCTACACAATCATTGAACATGCCGATGGCTATGCCATTGAACTTACCGAAGAGCGTGTTGAGCAAGCTGAGCATTTGTATTTTGTGAACTTGGGAGGATATAAGCCAGATAGTTTAGCTGAGGCGCATGACTTTGGGCTGTTCGTTGCAACGAATGCCGATGAAGCAAAAGAGAAGGCAAAAGCGTTTTTGCTTAACGGTTTTAGCCATATTCATAAAGACGATTTACATGATGTAGATGACTGTTTTGCCATCGATTTATTTGATCAAAACTTAAATATCAAGCTCACCCACAGTGGCCAATCAACACCGCTTACCCCTTTGTGGTTTGGTTATCATCCTCTATAACCAATGTGAGGGATACTTTAGCCCTCACCCTCATTGTTTTCATCGTTATCTGCTTTTATGGCTATTTTGATAGCGACAATCACGACGGCAAACATTAAAAACGGTAGTGCAGCTAGAGAGTATTCGACAATGTGGCTGTCTTTGTAGCTAGGTTGCAAAATAAAATGGCCACCCACACACATTAAGATCACTACAAACAGCAAAGGTAGCATCATAATCTCTTTGTTCTTTTTGTGTTTTTTCATTCTGAACTCAGCTAATTATTCTTTCATTGAATGGTGAACACTCTCTCACACGCGGTGCAAAAAAGCCTTGATCGAAATCAGTGCGGCGGATTATACCAATTCACTCTGAGTTAGAAATAAAATTCATGAGTTTATACCAATGCAATTGGTATTATTACTTGGGAGGGGGGAAGGTCCGTGGTATAACGAAGCTCTATCGCTGTAAAAACCAACAAATACTATGACCAAAAACAATAAACAAACCATTGTTATCAAGCTCGGCACAAGTGTCTTAACTGCAGGCAGCCAGACCTTAAACAAGCCCAGACTTGTTGAGCTGGTAAGGCAGTGTGTAACGTTGCGTCAAGCTGGTCATCAGGTCATTGTTGTATCTAGCGGTGCTGTTGCTGCTGGGCGCGGTGTATTGCAGCAACAAATTGGTCATTCACTCGCTGAAAAACAGATGTTGGCTGCGATTGGACAAGGTCAATTAATCCATTTATGGCAGTCATTGTTTAGTATTTACGACGTCACTGTGGCGCAAATGCTACTGACACGAGCCGATCTTGAGCACCGCGAACGTTATCTAACGGCACGGGATATGCTTACTAAGCTTCTAGAACATCATGTCGTGCCTATCATCAACGAAAACGATGCGGTGGCAACGTCTGAAATCAAAGTTGGCGATAACGATAACCTTTCTGCTTACGTCGCAATTTTAGCAAATGCTGATAAATTGGTATTACTCACCGATCAGCATGGTCTTTTTACCGCAGATCCCAGAGCCAATCCAGATGCGCAGTTGATAGAGCAAGTAACACATATAAACGACGAACTTAGAGCACTAGCTGGTGGCAGTGGCACACAACTTGGCACGGGTGGTATGGCGACTAAGTTGCAAGCCGCCGACATCGCACAACGAGCAGGCGTTGATGTCGTGATTGCAAAAGGCAGTGAATACGACATTTTACCGCAAGTACTTACGCAAACCGCACCAAGCACGACGTTTTTGAAGTTTGACGCTCCGGTTGGAGGGCGCAAGCGCTGGTTGCTGTCTGGCCCTAAATCAACCGGTAAAATAATTTGTGATAGTGGCGCAATCAATGCGGTATGTAATCAAGGAGCAAGTTTACTAGCAAAAGGTATCGTGTCGATTGAAGGGCAATTTAAACGTGGTGAGCTGGTTCAAGTGTTTTGCCAACAAGGCACGCTACAGGCACAAGGTTTAACTAGCTTAAGTAATCAAGAACTTGGTTTGGTAATTGGCCGTCATAGTAGTGAATTTGCGCAGTGTCTTGGCTTTGAAAGTGCAGAGGAGATCATCCATCGCGATAATTTGGTGCTCTTAAATCAACATAGCCAACAAGAAGTATTAAATTAGCCTATAAATTACTGTAAATTCAGAAGGCTGTTCTACACTTATCAAGAGTCAACTTTATTGAGAGGCCTTGAATGTCGGTTAGCTATTCACCCTGTGGTCACGAACTTACTTTAGAGCTCTTGGCGCAAAAGAGTGAACTGGTGCTAATGCAGGCCCTTGAGCGGGTTATCTCCGATGTTTGTGGGGAAAGCTATGCATTTTATTTCAGTAAAAGCTTATCGGAAAAAGAAGTCCCAAAATCTATATTTGTGAGCCATCGCGACTTTTGTGTTGTGGTGGGACCGGTAGAGGCCGTGGTAGATAAATTACAGCAGCGCCAAGATGACAAACACCTCATTCAATACCACGGCGATAGTGTTATCCCGTTTTATCACCAAGCTCAGCTCGTTGGTTTTTTATATATAGAAGGCCAAGTAAACCTCACCACTGCGACTTTAATGAAGCACTTACTCACTGTTTTTGCGCATCAAATGGCAACATTGCACTTTGCTCGTATCGATCCGCTTTCCGAGCTACTTAATCGCCAAACGTTTGATGAAAAAGTCATGGAAATAACCAATGGGGACGGGTTTACGGTATGTCGTGATGACAGTGAAGACCGCAAGTGGTATTTAGCGATGGTAGATATCGATCACTTTAAACAGGTAAATGACAATTTTGGCCATGTGATTGGCGATGAAGTGATCCTGTTGGTGGCACAAAAGATCAAAGCTAACTTTAGAGCAGAAGACTATGTGTTTCGCTACGGCGGAGAGGAGTTTGCGGTGCTATTTCAAAGTCGCAATGATGACTCTGCTGCAGTAGCACTTGAGCGCTTGAGAAGTACAATAGCTTCCAGCCGATTTCCGCAAGTAGAGCATGTTTCTGTGAGCCTAGGTTTTACTGAAGTGGTCGATACACTACAAGTTTCTGAGCAAGTTCATAAAGCTGACCTCGCGCTTTATCACTCAAAAGAAAATGGCAGAAACCAAGTTACAAACTACCTCGCTTTAGGGTTAGCTGAATCACAATACGCATGTGCAGAAATAGAGTTGTTTTAAGCTCCGCTTATATATAGCGCTTAAAGATTATGCTAAACTCCCCAACCTATTTTTTAGCGAATGTAGCAAAAGGTTTGGGAAACGTTATGCAATTTGTAAGATGGTTTTTAGGACGTCTGATTTTACTTTTTGATTTTATTTTTACCCCGCGCAGTAAAAAACGTGCAGCAGAACAACAGCAAAAGCTAGATGCTATGACGGCAAACTTAAAGTTATACCAATTTAAGGCATGTCCATTTTGCGTTAAAGTGCGCCGTGCTGCCAAGCGTGAAGGGCTTAAGCTCGAAACCCGTGATGCCAAAAATGATGAGCAATATCGCCAAGAGTTGCTAGAGCAGGGTGGTAAAGTGAAGGTGCCATGCTTGCGAATCGAAGAGCAAGGCGAAGTCACTTGGCTGTACGAATCCAATGATATTGTTGCTTATCTAGAAAAGCTGGAAAAAGCAGCTTAATTCACGCGCCTTACTATGCGCTAATCAGGCGCTATGCTAGCATAGCGCCATTAATCGACTAATCCATTTTTAAGAGAATTTTGATGACTATCCGTACTCGTGTCGCACCCTCTCCAACCGGTGATCCGCATTTAGGAACGGCTTATATTGCCTTATTCAACTATTGCTTTGCCAAGCAGCAAGGTGGTGAGTTTGTATTACGAATTGAAGATACCGATCAGGTACGTAGTACTGTTGAATCTGAGCAAGCTATCATGGACAGCCTACGTTGGTTAGGGCTTGACTGGGATCATGGTCCGGATGTGGGTGGCGAGTTTGGTCCATACCGTCAATCAGAGCGTTCTGACTTATACAAAAAGTTTGCACAGCAGCTTGTAGATGATGGTAAAGCGTTTTACTGCTTTGCGACGGCTGAAGAGCTAGACCAAATGCGTGAAGAGCAGATGGCAGAAGGCTTACGCCCTAAATATGATGGCCGTGGCTTACGTTTATCTGAAGAACAAGTAAAGGCAAACCTTGAAGCTGGCAAGCCTTACGTAATTCGCATGAAAATCCCAGAAGAAGGCACGTTTAAGTTTAACGATTACCTACGCGGTGAAATTGAGATCCCATGGGAAAACGTAGACATGCAAGTTTTGTTGAAAGCCGACGGCTTCCCAACTTACTTCCTTGCAAACGTAGTAGATGATCATCACATGGAAATTAGCCATATCTTCCGTGGTGAAGAGTGGATCAACTCTGCGCCTAAACTACTAAAACTGTACGAAGACTTCGGCTGGGAAGCACCTGTGCTTGGTCACTTACCGCTACTTCGTAACCCTGATAAGTCTAAGCTGTCAAAGCGTAAAAACCCAACTTCAATTAACTACTACAAAGAAATGGGTTTCTTACCAGAAGCACTACTTAACTATTTAGGTCGTATGGGTTGGTCAATGCCGGATGAGCGTGAAAAGTTCACTTTGGCTGAGATGATTGAACACTTTGATATGAAGCGCGTATCGCTTGGTGGACCTATCTTTGATATTGACAAGCTTAACTGGTTAAATGGTCTGTGGATCCGCGAAAACCTAACCGATGCAGAACTTATCCAGCGCTTTGTCGACTGGAAGTTTAACGGTGATATGTTGGCTCGCGTACTTCCTGAAGCCAAGGCGCGTATCAACACGCTATCTGATTTGGTGGGGCTAGCAGGCCACTTTGTGGCGGGCTTACCTGAATACGATCCAGCGTTATTAACGGCTGGTAAAGCGGACGAAGAAGTGGTTCGTCAAGCTCTGCAGTTCTTTATTTGGGAATTGGAAAAGCTGCGTATGTGGAACAAGTCTGAGATCTTCTCTATTGCAAAGGCTGTGGCGACACACCATGAGTTAAAGATCAAAGAGTTCTTAGAGCCTATCTTCGTTGCTATTACAGGCAAAACCTCATCGACCTCAGTAGTAGATGCGATGGAAGTGTTAGGTTCAGACCTTTCTCGTGCGCGTTTAAGAGTGGCACTAGAGCATATTGGTGTATCTAAAAAGCAAGCGAAAAAGCTTGAAAAAGCATACCGTGAGTACCCGTCTATTGCATAATAGCGAGACCGTATTGTAAAAGCCGCTGATGTAGCGGCTTTTTTATTGTCCGAAATGTATCGTGTTTACCGCTTTCCTTGTGCCATCAACACATCAAGAGACTGCCTTAACAGTTGAATTTGCTCCATACTTAAGCCCGCTTTTGCCATCATTTGTGCTGGGATACAAGCGCATGATTGCTCGAGGATTTTACCTGCTTGAGTTAAGTGAATGAAGGTTTGTCGTTCATCATCAGGATTTTTGCTACGGGTAACGAGACCACGCTCAGCTAAGCGCTTAAGGAGCGGTGTTAGGGTGTTGCTATTGAGTTCAGCTCGTTCGCCTATTTCTTTCACGAGCTGTCCGTCCTGCTCCCATAAAATCAATAACACTATGTATTGCGGATACGTGAGCCCAACCTCTTTGAGTAACGGCTGATAGAGCCGTGTAACCTGTCTTGATGCACTATATAGCCGAAAACAGATCTGGTTATCGAGATTGAGCTGCGGGTTAGATTGACTCATTTAGTAACTTTTCAATATCTTTGGCTATTTGTTCAGGCTTGGTGATTGGGGCATAGCGCTTAACGGGTTCACCCTGCTGGTTAAATAAAAACTTAGTGAAGTTCCATTTGATTTTATTACCAAATAGCCCCGGAAGCGCGGACTTTAGGTATTGATACAGTGGGTGTGCTTTATCGCCATTAACCTCAATCTTTTCCATCATCTGAAAATCAACACCATAGTTGATTAAGCAGCCTTCTTGAATTTGTTTTGCATCGCCGGGTTCTTGTTTACCAAACTGATTGCAGGGAAAGCCGATGATCACAAGTCCCTGATCCGCGTATTTTTGGTGTAGCTCTTGGAGTCCTTCATATTGTGGTGTTAATCCACACTCACTAGCCGTGTTAACAATAAGCACAGCTTTGCCTTGTAAGTCGGTAAAATGATATGCCTGACCTTGTAACGTGTTTGCTTCAAACTGATAGAGTGTCGTCATTTTTAGTCTCTTGTGATTTAATCGTGTGCGATTTAATTTAGACTAAGTATGACCCTTGTGCAACCGCAGTTGAAATTATTTTGCAGGAGTAAGTTGATATTTGGCGCTTAGCATCGCAAGCCGCCTGGTGATCAATGCGTGATCTTGCTTGGGGAGATATTTTAAGTGTGTGGTTAAGTAGGTACTGGTGGAATATAGTGCACGGATCATCTGGTTGGCCTTGTCGATAAATGCTCGTGTTTCTTGGGTGTGGCTACAAGCAATATGGCCTTCAAGATGAGGGAGGTTATTTGCAATCGGTAATGAGCCCACTAGATGGGCTTTGTCCTTTGGAAAGCTTTGCTGAAAAATAGCGGGGTAGGCTAATATAAAGTCGACTTTACCTGCACTAAACTGCTCCATAATGGTTTGTGCTGAGGTTTTATACGGTCTAATGGCAACATTTTTGTGCTCAAGTAGCGCTAATGCAGAGTCAATGGTATTGCCATAAGATTTGCCGACCTCTTTGATGATAGTGGTCTGTGGATAGTAAGCCATTAAACTTGCAAGCGACTTTAGCTTACCCGTGGCGTTCACAAGGCTGGCATCCATCGGGGTGCGCTGTTTGAAGTAATATAATCTATGGCTCGGATATAGGTGGATGGGGATGGTAAACAAGAAGGCTTGCTGGCGACTTGGGGTTTTTAGGCGAGACACCGCGCACACAGGCTCTTCGCTTGCTAGTAATTGGTTAAGCTTGGTTGGGGTGACAATGTTAAAGTCAAAGTAATCTCGGCCAAACTGGTTTAAAAGCAAGTTGTTGGTATCTGACTCTAAACTATGGGCTTGTCTGGTAAAAAGTCTTTGCTCATCGGCAGGTTCATTCGAGATCAGCAATATTTTTGCGTTGCAGCACGCACCAAATAACAGCAGCATTAGCAGTAAATATTTCATTATTGCTCCAACCCAGTAAAGCAAACACCAGTTTACTATAGAACATTATTACTCGGAGCTGCGAAGTTTGCGGCAAAAACATGTCTAAAAGCCTAACAAACATCGGACAGATGTATATAAATTGGACGCAAAATACGGTGCCAAATCAAGATAAGTGGTTATTTAACCTTAACTCTTTGTGCTGAGTTTTATAACCTGTCATCATTGCAATGATTTTTACCTATGGGGCAAATAAACGATGACCAAAGTGTGGGATGGATTTATCCGCGGGTTTCACTGGCTGCTCGTAGCAGGACTAGTAACCTTATATATTACCGGTGAAGAAGGCATGATGGATCTTCACTTTGTTACTGGCTATTTATTGTTAGCACTGATGGCAGCGCGATTAATTTGGGGTGTCATTGGTAGCCAAACCGCTAAATTAAGCGCGTTATTTCATTCACCTAAAGCAATTTTATCGGCCATTAAATCAAAACAAAGCCATGTAGGACATAATCCTGCGGGAAGTTTGATGGTGCTGCTATTTTTTGTGCTGATCATTGTCCAGCTTGTTTCTGGCTTGATGACAACAGATGATATTTTGGTGGAAGGCCCACTTGCACAATATGTATCTTACGACTTAGTTGAATTAGCAGGTGATATACATCACACCAATATTGAGCTGTTAATTGCGGCCATTGCACTGCATATATTTGCTATTGTGGTGTATCGCCTAAAAGGTCAAAACCTAGTAAAGACATTAGTTACTGGTAAGCAAGAACATGCAGTCAGCACGCCTGTCATGAAATCGGGTGTTGTTGCATACCTTATCTTTATTGCACTTTCAGCTTTGTTACTCTTTACGTGGGGCGCTGAGCCATTACAAGGGTTAATGTAACTTAACTCTAAACAGAGGTTAGCGAGGTCATTGTTTTCAATAACTTCGCTAACTTTTAGTGCCAAGTCCGGTCAATGTAATATTTGTTAACAGATTATCGTAACAGATATGACCTCTATTTCAGAAAATTCTGGTAACATGGCGCAGTTTTATCATAGAGGTTAGAGAAAAGTAGCGATGTTAGAGCCGTATTATCAACAACAAGCAAATGAGATCACCATTACCAGAGAGCAGGGGAGTTTATTTGCAAAAGGAGTCGCGGACGACTACAACCCACTGCACGACATCGATGCAAAGAAGTTTTGTGTACCGGGTGATCTACTTTTCTCCTTAGTGTTAAAGCACTACGGCTTAAGCGAGAATATGGAGTTTAGCTTCGTGGGCATGGTTGATGAAACAACAACCCTTACATTGCCAGAAGGTGCTGCACAATTTGATATTACCGCAAATGATAAAGTGATGCTGTCCGTGTCGCGCGCTGGCGAAACCAGCACGTGCCCAACGCTCATCAATAGTTTGACGAGAAATTACGTAGAATTTTCAGGCACTACCTTTCCTCATGTGATTATCCCATTGATGGGTGAGCAAGAGGTAATGATAAACCCAGCAAGGCCAATGGTGATATACGAATCTATGTCTATTCATATGGATGATATATCGGTAACGGAAGTAACATTGGAAGCGGCTAAGCCAGAGTTTAGCTATGAAGGCAAACGTGGCAAGATCAACCTGCGTTTTAATTTACTGTCGAACGGCACTAAAGTCGGTTATGGTGAAAAGCACATGTTAGTTTCTGGGATCCGTGA
Source organism: Pseudoalteromonas sp. Of11M-6 (assembly GCF_022347905.1). Taxonomy (NCBI): domain Bacteria; kingdom Pseudomonadati; phylum Pseudomonadota; class Gammaproteobacteria; order Alteromonadales; family Pseudoalteromonadaceae; genus Pseudoalteromonas; species Pseudoalteromonas sp. Of11M-6. The sequence continues at coordinate 67,162 of NZ_JAKRFW010000014.1, forward strand.
GTATTGTCAGCAAACCGTTGATGATTTGATTGCCTATTACAACGATAGAAAAGTAGCATTAAAGCCGTAACCTCCCAATACACGCTGACGCACCTGTCAGCGTGTTGCCCACACCGTTTTCCTTTGAAACAATAATTCATCCACTCTTCAGCTGTCCGCTATACTGTTTAGATAAAATGTAATTGAATTAAATGGTATTACTGTGCCGTATGCTGACTTGCTCAAACCAGAAGCCTCACAACAAACATTATTAAAATGGCAAAAAACAGTCGATTTGATGGCGAAGATTTTTTCGGCGCCTGCTGCGTTTGTGGTACAAAAAAAAGAAGACGGTTTTGCAGTGATGATTGCAAGTGACCAAGAAGAAAACCCGTATCCTGCAGGTGGTTTTATACCGCAAGAAACCAATATCTTTTGTAAGCATGTTGTCGCTAATAATCGCAATCTATATGAGCAGCACGCCAGCGTAAACTATCAATGGGACGATAACCCTGAGGTTGCCAATGATGGCTTTGAGTCTTATTTGGGTGTACCAATCCACTGGCCCAATGGAAAATCGTTTGGCACATTGTGTGTGATGGATTTTAAGCCTACAAATTACAACGCTTCGTTGGTTGAATTTATAGAGCACTTACGCGATATGCTAGAAGACGATTTGGTGATGATTGAGCGCTATAGCAAAATCAAAGCGATAGCGATGCAAGATCCGTTGACTGAAGTACTAAATCGCCGCGCGACTGAAATACTCGGTGAACATAAGCGTGATATTGCCTTAAAACTGGGTGGTGCGCTTTACTGTGTCTTTCTTGATTTAGATGGTTTTAAACCGATAAATGACAGCTATGGTCATGAAGTTGGAGATCAGGTGTTACAAAGTTTGGCTGAAGCCTTGAAAGCCGCAAGTAGCGAAGATGATATTATTGGGCGCTATGGCGGCGATGAGTTTCTGGCTATTGTACAACGAGATAATGAAGAAGCAGTAAACGACTTTATTTTTCAAAGTGAGGCTAATTTCTATCAGGCGTTAAAAAAGAAAAAGCTCCCCAAGTGTGGTTTTTCTGCGGGATTTGCCAAGAGCGACAGTAAGTTTGAAAGCATGACCAGTTTATTCTCTCGAGCAGACAAACACATGTATCAGAAAAAAATGAACTAGCGTGCCTACAAATCGCGCTTTCCTTAAATTAATTCCCTTAGTCACCGTCTACTAAACAGAGTGCATGTAACCTCATGACTCGGTTACTAAATCTTTCAAACGGGCTTTGTCGCTTCAATGACAGTCGTTTGTGTAATTTAAGTGGAAAAGTATGTATTCAATTCACCCTTTGTGGCAGCAATTCCCTTGTACCGACAAAACCGCGCTGCAAGGTACAGAGCTTGCCTCGTATCACAACCCGCAGCTCAATAAGACGGTGCGCTTTAAGCTGATCTCAAAAGCGGATTTACCACTATTTTGTCAGTGGATGAACGATCCTCGAGTTGCACATTTTTGGCAGCAGGCGTGGTCAGAAGAAAAGCAGTGGCAGTATCTCAGCGAACGTTTAGCAGACAACTTTAGTTTGCCGCTCGTCATGTATTTTGATGAGCAGCCATTTGGCTATGTTGAAGTTTATTGGGCTGAGTTAGATAAGTTAGCGGGATATTATGAGTGGCAGCCCAAAGATAGAGGCGTCCATTTATTAGTTGGCGAGCAATCATGTAGAGGTCCCGAAAATTTTCGTGCTTGGATGACCAGTTTAAGTCACCTTATTTATTTAGGGCATGAAGATACTCAGCGTATTGTGCTAGAGCCTCGCCATGATAATACGCGGCTACTCACTCGCATTGCAGAGCTTGGTTATCATAGCCAGTTTGAGTTTGACTTTCCTCATAAGCGTGCTGCGTTAGTGATGGCTGAGAAAGCTTCATTCTATCGAGACGTTTTTCCTCAGTTTGCTTAGGTTACTTAGCGCGGCTTTTCTTTGCACCATATTGTGCTTGTGTTTGGGACAGTCGCGGCAGTAATTGCCATTTTCTCGGTCGTGGAGAAGGCAGCATTCAGGGCGGATTTGATATTTGCCACTCGGATCATGTGCGGTTATTTCGGCAAACTTAAGCGGATTCTTTAGCGCCCCTAAGTGGGCGGATGTAGTCAGTATTTGTTTATCTTGAAGCAATGTTGGATGCGTACCCACAAGCCCCATAATAATGTCGAAAAAGTCATTCAAGCGATAAAAGCAATTACTCCATAACGTCCGCTCTTTTACGCCGAAAGCTTGATGTAGCAGGTCGTGAAGCGGTGATAAGTGATTGAACAACAAGTCGTGATAGCGTGTTTCTGTGTCACTGTTTTTAAGTGCTTTACCTTGATGCGGCAGCAAAATGCTGAGCTGCTCAGGGTTGTAGCTCAATTCGCAAAGCTTTAGTGGCAAGGGTGTTAGCAATAATGAATGGCTTACGATGATGCTTGGGAAAATATTGAAGGTGTAATACATATGCCACACGGAGGCTTGAGCCCTTGATTTCGTTACGCCTTTCTCTAAGCTAAAGCGAGTTATATGGTCGATAAAATGTGGTGACTCTAATAACTCAGAAAAAGTCGCTGTAGATCGTAAAGGGGTGAGGTCAACACCATGCGCATACGTATCATAAGGAGGTTTAAAAAAAGGCACTAAATTCGGCAGCATTGAAACGAACAGCTATAGAGGTTTATGGTTAATGACGAAGCGCAACTTCATTAATTTAATACCGCCTTTTAGTCTCAAACTCCCACATTACTTTAGTGCTTATGTTTGTTTGGCTGTTATCTGCCAAAAACGGCACTAGAAAAATGCAGTTAATGGTCAAATTACATGTTTTGGCGGGGTAAAAAATACCGAACGCCGACAAATCAATAATCTTATGTAAAAAAATTTAGTTTAGTTTCGTCACTAGTCTGAGTGTCGTGGTTGCTGCTTAAAAGTGGTGTGCAACAAAAACAAATATTCGGCTTGGGAACTAGGCTCTACATGCAAGAACTAACTAAAAAAATAACCCAAATAAGTACCTCTATAAGTCTTCTACAGGAGTTCATCGCGGCGCCGTCTGTGACGCCTTGTGATGCCGGGTTGATCTTAACAATCGCCCAATATCTTGAGGAACTCGGGTTTGAAACCTCATGGTTTGAAGAAAATGGAGTGCGTAACCTTATAGCCAAGCAGGTTTTTTCTGAAGGGCCAAGTTTTGCATTTTCTGGTCATGTTGATGTTGTCCCCGCTGAGCAGGAGCATTGGCATTCCGATCCATTTAAAGCGACTGTCGTAAACGATGTTATCTATGGTCGGGGCGTGTCCGATATGAAAGGGGGCATTGCTGCCATGTTGAGTGCCACACGCGTCTTGCTGGCTTCGAGGCAAAAGCTTAAAGGCACTTTTTATTGGTTGCTGACATCCGACGAAGAGGGGGAAGCTGAATTTGGTACCAAGCGAATCGTCGAGCGACTCAGTCAAGATGGTGTAACGATTGATGCTTGCCTTGTTGGAGAGCCTACGTCGCACAATCGAGTGGGTGATGTGATCCGAAATGGTCGCCGCGGCTCAATCTCAGGTGCCATAAAAATTGAAGGGAAAGCAGGCCATGTCGCTTACCCCGAACAAACGGTCAATGCAGCACATATCGCGGGTAAAGTAGTGGCGATACTATGCAGTTTACAGTGGCAAAAAGACCAACCAGATGTCAAAACAACCCTTCAAGTCACGGGCGTCAATACGACGACTGATGTGGATAATATCGTACCTGAAGCGTGTCAGGTTAATTTCAATATTAGATACAGCCATGGATATTGTAATCAAGAGATCATCGGCATTATCGAAAATCATCTGGCAAGATTTAAAGACAACCTGAGCCTAGATTGGTCAAGGGCATGTAACCCCTACTATACCAGTGCAGATATCGAAGATTCATTCTTAAACCTAGTGGAAAACGCGATAGTGCAGTGCACTGCGAGATACCCCATAGTGAACACCGCTGGAGGTACGTCTGATGGGCGTTTTTTTGCCAATGGTCACACCCAAACGATTGAATGTGGTGTTAAAAACGACACGATACACCAAGCCAATGAGTGTTTACCCATAAGTGATTTACTGGAAATCGAGCAGATTTATTTAACGGTGCTCAGTGATTTTTTTGGCGCTAAGCAACACCTTAATTTGCCCGCTGGTGAGTAAGTTGCTCGCCTTTAGGCAGACAATACCAGTTTGACTTCATACTTGCTCGATTTGGAGGGATTAAATCTGACGCGAGCTGTGTTAAAAATTTATCAGTTAGAACAACTAAATAGCAAAATTTTTGCCTGGCTAAAGACAAGATTTTCTGGCCTCAACATTTAGGTAAATTGGTATAAATCTAGTTTTTTTTAGACTTTCGTTAAACAACTTTAGAAGTGCTTCGTCTTGTTGCTATCAGACTCAGTAATTGAATTATGAGGAAATCGTGTGCTTGGGTATTTAATTCGTCAATCAAAATGGTTGTTAGGTGCGGCTGTGTTCACGAGTGCAATCTGCGGTGTGTGTGCCGTATTGTTACTCACGCAAATTAATAAGGTATTGAATTCATCACAACAAGAAGCCAATCAATTTTTTGGTATTTTTGTGGCTTTGGTGGTGGCTGTGCTGGTTTTTCAGGTGGTGGCTTCAACATTGTTTGAGCGATTGAGTCAACAGGCACATGCTGTGCTGAGAAGGCATATTTCAGATAAGGTGCTGCAAGCAGATTATCGTCAACTTGAAGAAGTAGGCGGAGCCAAGGTGCAATCAGCGCTGTCTGAACACTGTTTAAAAGTTGCTGAGTTTTTCGTCCGGTTACCGGTGATCGTCGTCAATGGTATTATTGTAATTGGTTGTATGGCTTATATCGCTTGGTTATCGCTGGATGTATTTGTGATGGCGCTGGTGGTCTTGGGTTTAGGCTCTATTGGCTATCATTTGGTTCACCTCAAAGCCATCGGCTATTTAAATGGTGCAGCAAAAGAGCAAGATCGCTTGTTTGGACACTTTAGTGCTTTGGTTGATGGTGCCAAAGAGCTACGCTTGCATGCTGGTAAAAGACAGCGATTTGCAGATAACGTGCTTGGAGATTCCATTGAATCGGTTCGTAAGCAACGGACGGTGGGCATGTCTGTCTTTGTTATTTCTACCGCTTGGGGAAATTTCTTAATCTACGCATTTATTGGCGCGGTTTTGTTCGCGCTGGTAGCAGATTCAGCGCAGCGTACCCAAATACTAACGGGCTTTGCGTTGGTCTTTATATATATGATTGCGCCCTTAGAGAACTTACTAAAGGCTCTGCCCGCGGCCAATATAGCGAAAGCATCAGCTGCACGCATTGAAGCTGTTACCGCGCATTTATCCGAAGGAGCGAAAGAAAAGCACTTACCGAATGCGCCTTCCTCGTTTAAACAGCTTGAATTAAGCGGGTTAACACATCAGTTTTATCATGAACCTTCTGATGATTTATTCACACTTGGACCTATCGATTTATCGTTTAAACCGGGGGAAATTGTCTTTTTGGTTGGCGGTAATGGCAGTGGCAAAACCACGCTGGCTAAGATGTTGGTCGGATTATACAAGAGTAATACTGGTCAACTTCGCTTAGATGGCAAAACCATTAACCCTGAAGATCTAGATGAGTATAGACAGCTTTTCACCGCAATTTTCTCTGACTTTTATTTGTTTGAAGAATTGCTGGATATCCCTTCAACTGAATTAGATGCGGCCGCAAACTCACTGTTAGAAAAGCTCCAACTTAATCGTAAAGTGCATGTTGCCAATGGTGCATTTTCAACGCGTGCGTTATCTCAAGGGCAAAGAAAGCGGCTAGCCATGGTGGTAGCCCATTTAGAGCAGCGTCCGTTTTTAGTCTTTGATGAATGGGCGGCGGACCAAGATCCTATATTTAAAGAGGTGTTTTATCGCCAGTTATTACCAGAGCTTAAAGCGCAGGGTAAAACGCTGTTGGTTATCTCTCATGACGATAAGTATTTTGACTGCGCCGATCGACTGTTGCGAATGGAGCACGGCCAACTTTATCAGCGTGAAGAGGCAGCTGCATAAATAACCTGAGTGGTTAAAGTTGAGCGCAGTGCAAGCCAACACTATCACTGCGTTTAACTTGATGACCGCTTAGCGGCTAAGCATATTTAGGCCGCGATATCCCTACCTATATGCTTGCAATTATCTGCACTGGTAAAAAATCAGAATATAGACGCTTTTTTCTTTAAACAATTCGCATTTCTATTCGTCTACAGAGGCAATATCGCCAAATTTATTGGCATGTTGAGAAGGTAGCACGGAGATACATACCTCATGGCTACCCAACCTCATCAGAATGTAAACCGACTGCCTATAGTAGCAGTGCAATATTTATCAGGAGATGTCATGTCAGTGAGCTGTTTTGACCGCGAAGATGAAACCTTCATCGTGCTTATTAATCAAGAAGAACAATATTCAATTTGGCCCGAGTGGAAAGCGGTACCAGCGGGTTGGCAAGCTGTAGCTGGCGTTCAGGGCGATAAGGCCCACGTGCAAAGCTACATTAACGAGCACTGGACTGATATGCGTCCTGCTTCTTTGCGTCAGTGGATGGCTGAGCAAGCGCAACAAGGTGACGCGTGAGTACACCAAGCATTAAGCTGTTGTGCCTGCCTTGTGCTGGGGCGAGTGCCTCAATGTACTTACGTTGGAGTCGGCAATTGCCTAGCTGGATAAAGCTAGTGCCCATTGAGCTTGCAGGAAGAGGCCCTAGGTTAGATGAAGAGAAAGTCGAAAACTACTACGAGCAAGTGAGTGCGATACTTCAGTGTTACCAGCATGAGATGATCGGTGATTATGCTTTTTTTGGTCATAGCATGGGAGCTTTGCTTGCCTATGGCGTAACACTGCAGTTGCAACAGCGCAATTTACCTTTGCCTAACACTTTGATGCTATCGGCGTGTCCTGCGCCACAGTTTATTCATCCTGAGCGCTATCCAGAACCTAATGATCGGCAAGCGCTCATTGCTGAATTGCGAGCGCAGGGAGGAACGCCAGACATGCTATTTGACAATGCTGATTTATTGGAAATGACGCTTGAGGTGCTGGCCGCTGACTATCGCGCATTGCGCTCGTTTGCGCCATCTAGCCCTTCGCAAATAACCGTGCCGGTAACCACTTTTTATGGCCACGATGACTTAATCAGTGTTAGCGAAGTGCTGGCGTGGCAGCAGCACGCCCGTCATCCATTATCGCAACAAGGTTTCGCTGGTGGGCATTTTTATATTCACAGTGCCCAAGCTTCAGTGTTGTCTGCACTTGAGCAAACACTGAGTCGCCATAATACATCAGCGGCTGCTTTGGTCAGTAGTTGTGAGTAAAACCAAGCGCTGCACTTGAGGACTTGGGTTATCACACAGCATTAAACACTTGGTATTAGTCGGTTCGCTTTTTAATCTTGTCTCTAGTCGCGAGCCCATTTAGAAAAATTGAGGTAGAGCTGCAATATGCAACACAAGCCATTACAACTAAACCCGTATCTCACGGGCGAGACGCCCCACAGCATGGTTGAGCGTTTACAACACCTTGCCCAGATCCAAGCAGATAAAACCGCGTTGGTGGTCGTTAGTGACAAAGAAGGTGTGCTGGATGAGCGCTCATTTACCTATGGTGAATTAGATATACAGATTAAAAGACTAGCGGCCGAGCTGCAGCTACAGTGTCGTCAAGGTGATCGCGTGCTGTTGATGCTAGATAACAATGAACAGTATGTTATCAGTTTCTTCGCATGCCTTTATGCCGGTCTCATCGCGGTTCCTTTATTTGTTCCCGAATCTTCACGTTCTCAGCATATTCAGCGCGTTGTTGGGATTGCGTTAAATTGTCAAGCAACCGCTATTTTAGCGCATTCTGCAGATCATCAGTTAGTTGAACTAGCCAAACAAGAAATGCACAACAGCGGCCTAAGTGCTGCAAGTTTAATGTTTGTTGACCAGTTAAATTATCAAGAGAATACCTGCTGGCAAGCGCATACGCCACAACCACAAGAGTTGGCATTTTTACAATATACCTCAGGCTCAACGGCAGCACCAAAGGGTGTTATGGTGAGTCACGGTAATTTGATTGCAAATGAAATTGCCATCAGCGAAGGGAGTGGGGTGATAGCAGACGAGGTTGTGGTGTCTTGGTTACCTCTGTACCACGATATGGGATTAATGGCTGGCTTGATTTTGCCTTTATTCAATGGCTCAAAATGTGTCTTGATGTCGCCTCGCTACTTCCTTGAAAAACCGATCCGCTGGCTTGAAGCAATTGCTAGACATCGAGGTACGTCAAGCGGTGGTCCAGATTTTGGTTATCGCTTGTGTGTTGAAAGGATAAGACCAAGCGCAATGGCGAATTTGGATCTGTCTTCTTGGCAAGTGGCCTTTAGTGGCGCAGAGCCTGTAAGGGTCGATACGCTTGATAGCTTTTTTGCACAAGCCACGCCTGCAGGTTTTAATCCTCAAGCCATATACCCTTGTTATGGATTGGCTGAAGCCACCTTATTTGTTACTGGGCCAAAAAGACAATCTGGCTTAGTGGTACAGTCACTTTCTGCCGCCTCGCTTGCACAAGGTATCGCACAACAAGCTGAGCACGGCGTAAAACAGGTAGCCTGTGGCGTACCAGCTTCACATCATAGTATACGGATCACAGACAGCACGACCAAGGCGGCATTGCCGGCAGGACATGTGGGTGAAATTTGGGTATCGGGGCCGAGTATTGCTCAGGGCTATTGGCAAAACCCAGCTGCAACAGCAGACACCTTTGTAGAACATGAGCAAGCGCGCTGGCTGCGCACTGGGGACTTAGGAGTGTGGCAAGATAATCAACTATACATCGTTGGCCGCATCAAGGATTTGATCATTTCTCATGGTCGCAATATCTACCCTCAGGATATTGAAAAAATTATCGAAGCAGAATTTGAGTTCGCCCGTAAAGGTCGGATCGCGGTATTTGCAGCCACGGATAACCATAGCGAAGGCGTTGGCGTGGCCCTAGAAATTGCGCGCAAGGTTCAGCGCCAAGTGAGCCCGCAGTTGTTGGTTAATCGCTTAAAGGAAATCGTTGCAGAATATTGTGATGAGTCCGTCACAGGCGTTTTGATGATGCAACCTGCAAGCTTGCCAAAAACGTCCAGTGGCAAATTGCAGCGCAGCGCCTGCAAACAAATGTGGACGCAAGCCGCTGAACTGAGTGTCGCTGCGCCATTGTCAGAAGATAATGCTGATAAGGCTTATGCGATTTATGCACATAATCAGCTGGTGCGTGGTCAAACACTGGCAGATACTTTGGCCCCAGCACCTTTATCAGAACACGAGCAAGCACTGGCCAATATCTGGCAAGCCGTGCTCAATCGTAAGAGTGATTTTAGTCGTGACGCACACTTTCTAGCAGAAGGCGGTAACTCGCTAAAAGCGGTGCAGTTAATTCACGCCATTGAGCAACACTGGCAAGTGAAGTTTGATCCTACAGAAATATTTCATTGTTTGCGCTTAGGCGAGCAAGCCGATGCTATTTTGGCCGCGTCACAACGCCAACAGTTGGTGGCTAAAGAAGCTTCCAACGTGTCATCAATCAATTCCATTATTGCCAACGAGTATGGAATTGAGCAGGCCGTTCCAATGTCTCATGCGCAAGCGAGACTATGGTTTTTATGGCAACTAGAGCCCCATAGCAGTGCTTACAATATTGGTGCGCGCATCAACCTACACTCAGATATCGACGCTACGCGCTTGCAAAACGCATTAAATACTCTGGTGGCTGAACACCAAGCGCTGCGCACACGCTTTGATACCGATGAACTTGGTACGGCAATCCAAGTGGTTGCGCAAACGGGTCATTGGCCGCTGCAACAATTTGACTTAAGTAATGTTGCAGCGCCGCAGCAAACTTCGGCATTGACTGAATTGGTTGCCACAGTGAGTCAATACGCATTTGATTTAACTAAAGGGGATGTCGTCAACGCGGCGCTAATTAATCTAGGTGAGCAAGGCTATCAGCTGATTATAGTGATGCATCACATCGTTTCCGATGGCGTATCGATGCAAATATTACTAGACCAACTTGCGCATATTTATTTGGGAACCTTGAGTGCGAGTAAAGTGCGAGAGGGCGCAATCACCTATCAAGATTTTTCTTTGTGGCAGCGCTCATATCTCACCTCCGATGCGGCACAAGCACAATTAGCGTGGTGGCAAGCACTACTCGCCTGCGATGAGCAACCTATTTTGCAGTTATGCACGGATTTTCCTCGAGTCAATAAATCGCACTCTCCTGAAAATAATAAGCAACTGTTAGGTGCAAATCACAGTGTCGTCTTACCGGCTCAACTGGTTAAGCAACTTCGTCGCCAAGCGGCCAAACAAAACGCCAGCTTATTTATGGTGATGTTAGCCAGTTTTCATGCTTTGCTTTATCGTTATACTGGGCAACATGACATTCGAGTGGGGATACCAGTTGCGAACCGCCATTTGCCTCAACTCCAAGAGTTAGTAGGCTTTTTTGTAAATACCCAAGTGATCCCTGCGAAGTTTTCGGGTCAGACTTGTTTGCAAGATATTGTGGCGCAAGTCAAAACTGCCGTCTTGGGCGCACAAGCAAATCAAGATGTTCCTTTTGAGTATCTAGTCGAAGCGCTAGCGCCGGAACGGAGCGTCGATACGCATCCGCTTTTCCAGGTAATGTTTAGCCATACGGAGCATGATACTCGTGCATGGCAGCCGTTGGTCGCAACGGATACTAACTTATCAGCCCGCGCTTGGCAGCCGCTAGAAGTGGCGCCGCAATTTGACTTAACGCTCGAAACTTACGAGCTAGAAGAGGATCAAGTAGCGCTAGAGTTTGTTTATCCCAGAGCACTATTTTTGCCGCAAACGATAGCGCGTATGGCTGAGCGATATGTTGCTCTGCTACATGCCCAGCTTGAGTCTGACGCAACGCCACTTGCGCAGCTATGTGTGCAAACCTCGGCAGAGCAAGCGTGGTTGACTCAGGTTGCCAAAGGGCCTGCGGTTGCAACGGATGACTCTACCATTTATCAATTGTTTGAGGAGCAAGTGAAGCGCACGCCAGATGCGCCCGCACTTATCTTCAACCAACAAACCGTGAGTTATAACGCATTAAATCAACGAGCCAACCAGCTCGCGCACTATTTAAAAAGTCGAGGTATTGGGCCTGAAGATTGTGTCGGTATGGCGCTTGAGCGCGGTATTGAGATGTATGTCACCCTATTTGCGATTTGGAAAGCGGGAGCCGCCTATGTGCCACTCGATCCGACGTACCCTGAGGACAGGCTTGTTCACATGGTGAAGGATAGCGGGGTTAAGTTGGTGCTGACGAATGCTGCGCTCGTGGCGCATATTCCAAACGCTGAAAACGCCATCCCAGTGCTTGCATACGAGCATATATCACTTGGCGACTTTGCGACGACTAACCCTGCGATTGCATCACATTCCCAGCACTTAGCGTATGTTATTTACACCTCAGGTTCGACCGGGTTGCCCAAAGGGGTTGCCGTTACGCATGGCCCATTGTCCATGCATATTCAAAATATGGTTGACGTATATGGAGTGGATAGCGAGCACACGGAGCTGCAGTTCTTTTCGATTAACTTTGATGCCGCAGGTGAGCAGTGGATGACACCACTGATCAAAGGTGGTGCGTTAGTGCTGGCGACTAAGGCGCAGCTCAATGTGGAGGCCGTCAGTGAGTTAATAAACGTGCACAAGGTGACGGCACTGCATTTACCGCCCGCCTATTTACGCCTTTTGACGCCGCATTTGCACGACTGTAAGCAAATTCGCACCTGTATTGTCGGCGGTGAAGAATTTAGCCGCACAGATTATCAAGACGCTCATCGGGCGTTTTCTGCGCCTCGGATTGTCAACGCCTATGGGCCAACTGAAACCATTATTACACCAACGGCATGGATCAGTTTACCAGGTGAGCTACATGAGGTTAGCACTGTACCAATTGGCAAGCCGATAGGTGCGCGTGAGGCCTATATTTTAGACGCCGATCTGAATCCTGTACCACAAGGAGCAAGCGGTGAACTTTACGTGGGTGGTCGTGGTGTTGCTCGTGGTTATTTGGGGCGTCCAGCCCTGACCGCAGAGCGTTTTGTTGCCAACCCATTTAGTAGCGATGGCGAAGTCTTATATCGAACGGGAGACTTGGTTCGTTGGAATCAACGCGATGAACTGGAATATTTAGGGCGCATCGATCATCAAGTCAAAATTCGTGGTTTTCGGATAGAGCTCGGTGAAGTTGAAGCGCAATTAATGGCACTTCCACACATTAAAGAAGCGGTTGTATTGGCCAAAGACGGTGATGGCCAACATGGTCATTCTGGGACACATTTGGTGGCTTATGTTGGCGCTGAGGCGAATGGCCAAGGCGTATTACCTAGCGCGCAAACACTGAAGCAAAGTTTACTGCAAAAACTACCAGACTACATGGTCCCGAGTTGTATCACCGTATTGGCAAACTTGCCTGTGACGGCCAATGGCAAAATTGACCGTCATCACTTACCCGAACCTCAGTGGGGGAGTGGTGAAAGCCATCAAGTACCAACAGGCGGCTTAGCAAATAAAGTCGCTGCGATTTGGGCGGAAGTGCTAGGTCTAGATGCGAAACAAATAGGCCTGCATGACAACTTCTTTGACTTGGGCGGTCACTCCCTATTGTTTGGTCAAATTCAGCAACGTCTTGAAGCTGAATTTAGCTGCAAATTGACCATGTTAGAACTGTTTCATATGACAACCGTAAGTGCCATGGCCACTTACTTTGAACAACGTACACCTGAAGGCGTTGCGAATGCACAGCAAGCAGTTGCCAAAGAACTGAAAAAAGCATCGGCGCGCGGTCAACGCCAGCGCCAAGCCTTCTTGAAAAAAACACGCACAAAAGTGGAAAGCTAAGCATGACTACAGAAACTTATTCAAGCACAGATATTGCCATTGTCGGCCTAGCAGGTCGTTTCCCAGGAGCTGAGAACGTAGATGCCCTGTGGGAAAACCTAAAAAACGGGGTTGAATCAATCAAAACCTTCACAGAGGCAGAATTACGTGAACTTGGGGTGCCGGAAGCGACTATTGCTGACCCCAACTTTGTCCCTCGGTGTGCATTGTTGCCTGATCAAGACAAGTTTGACGCGTCATTTTTTGGCTATTCACCGCGTGAAGCCGAAGAGCTTGACCCGCAGCAACGTCTCTTTTTAGAAACCGCTTGGCAGGCGCTGGAAAATGCTGGCTACGATGGTGACAAGTGTGACTTTCCAATAGGTGTCTATGGCGGCTGTGGCGTAAACACTTATCTAATCTCTAATTTGATGCAAAGTGGCCGTTTTAGCGATCTTGGTAATATCTCGCAGCTACAAGCGCTGATGAACGGTAATAACAAAGATGCCATGACCATGACACTGGCCTACAAACTAAACCTAAAGGGCCCTGCGGTAACGGTACAAACGGCGTGCTCAACTTCCTTGGCTGCAGTCCACATGGCGACACGCTCATTATTGAATTATGAGTCAGATATGACCTTGGCTGGCGGCTCATGGTTGAACTTTTTGCATCAGGGCGGTTATGTATATCAACCCGGCGCAATTTTGTCTCCAGATGGTCACTGTCGTCCGTTTGACGCAGATTCTCAAGGGACGGTAATTGGTTCTGGCTCTGGTGTCGTGGTACTTAAACGCCTTGAAGATGCAATGGCTGATGGCGATACCATTTATGCCGTGATCAAGGGCTCTGCAATGAATAATGATGGTAATACTAAAGCAGGTTACACCGCACCTAGTGTGGATGGGCAGGCTGAAGTTATCGCCGCAGCACTGGAAATGGCTGATACCCCGGCAGAGAGCATTGGTTACGTTGAAGCGCATGGTACCGGTACGGTGATTGGCGACCCCATTGAAATTGCTGCGCTCACCCGCGCCTACCGAATGGATACTGAGCAAACGCAATATTGTGCTGTAGGCTCGGTAAAATCGAATGTTGGCCACCTAGATGCAGCCGCAGGGGTTACCGGGTTAATTAAGGCCGCGCTGACAGTGAAGCACGGACAAATCCCGCCGAGTTTGCACTACAAACAAGCTAACCCAGAAATTGACTTTGCCAATAGCCCGTTCTATGTCGCGGATAAGCTGACGCCTTGGTCAAATGAAACAGGCCCACGCCGTGCTGGGGTGAGTTCATTCGGTATTGGTGGCACCAATGTGCATGTGGTCCTTGAGGAGCCACCAGTTCAACGTGCGACGCAGTCGCAGCGCAACTGGCAAATCTTACCGCTGTCGGGCCACACCAAAACTGCACTGGCCAGTCGCCGCGAGCAGTTAGCAACTTGGTTTAAGCAAGCTAGCACTCAGCCTTTGTGGCAAGACAGTGCTTACACTTTGCAAGTGGGTAGGAAAGGCCTAACCCATCGTGCCGTCGTGGTGGCGCAAAATAGTGATCAAGCGATTGCAGCACTGGCTGACGATACCAGCACATTAAGAGCGCAAGGGCAGTTAACGGTTTCAGGTGACAGGCCCGTTACCTTTATGTTCCCAGGGCAAGGTTCGCAGCATATCAATATGGCCCGCGCACTGTATGAGTCAGAAAGCGTGTTTAGAGATGCATTTGACCGCTGTCGGGAGGGCCTGATAGCGCATGTTGGGCAAGATATTAAAGACCTTATTTTTGTTGATGAAGCGGACGTTGAGCACGGTGCGGCGCAACTAAAACAAACCTCAGTCACTCAGCCGGTATTATTTGCTGTGGAATATGCATTGGCGCAGCAATGGTTGGCGTGGGGAGTAAAGCCCAGTGCTATGATTGGCCACAGTATCGGCGAATACGTCGCCGCGTGTATTGCGGGGGTGTTTAGTTTAGAGGATGCATTATACCTGGTCGCCAAGCGGGGCGAATTTATTCAGGCGCAAGCACCGGGCTGTATGTTATCGGTGGCGCTCTCAGAAGCCGCTTTAGCTCCTTATCTTGATACCGACAATCTTGAGCATAAAGTTGAGCTGGCAGCGGTGAATAGCCCTGAAAACTGTGTTGTATCGGGCTCAGAGCAAGCGATAGCGGCACTATCAAATAGGCTCACTGAGCAAGGGGTCGTAGTACAGCCTTTACATGTTTCCCATGCGTTCCATTCGTCCTTGGTGAGTGATGCAGGTGATCAACTGGCTAAGTTGATTGCTCAGGTTCAGCGCAATGCCCCAAGCATTCCATTTGTATCGAATGTAACAGGCACTTGGATAACCGACCAACAAGCGACCGACCCTCAATATTGGGCGCAGCATTTAGCACAAGCGGTGCGCTTTAACCAAGGTCTGCGCACTATCGTCAATCTTGACAATCCAGAGTCAGAAAATGGCTTAGAACAAACTGTGCTACTCGAAGTGGGACCAAGTAATACGCTAAGTCAACTTGCTGGACGGGATGCAGAAGTAAAAGCGCAAACGAGTATTGTCACTTCGCTACCACACCCAAGAAAAGCGCAAGAGACAGAGCAACACTTTGCCTTAGCCTTGGGACGTTTATGGATTGAAGGCGTAGAGATTGATTGGGATGCCTTGTATGAGCAGACACCTCATCGCGTCGCCTTACCTGTTTACCCGTTTGAGCGAAAACGTTTTTGGATTGAAGCCGATGCAAATATTGTGGCGCAAAACAACCATAACGCCTTGGCACCAAAACCGATTGAACAGTGGTGTTACATCCCTTCATATAAGCGCTCGGTTCCTGATTTAACTCAGCCGGTTGAACTGGGTTGTACTTTGCTATTTGAAACACAGCATAAGGCCTGCGACCTGCTCCTTGATAAGCTACACACGCAGAGCGATAAGCTAATTCGGGTCAAATTAGGGCAAGCATTTCAGCAAGAATCGGATAATGAGTTTGTGATCCGCGCGGCTCAGTTGAGCGACTATCAGCAACTTATTGCAAGCGTGAATCAAATTCATGGTCCTGTATCGCATATATTCCATTTGTGGAGCTTGCCGACCAGCGAGCCTGCTGATTTAAACCAAACTCAACAACAGGGCATGATGAGCCTAATCGCACTTGCTCAAGCACTTGAATCGCAACAGTTAGGTCAGCCGGTTAATTTGAGCGTAGTGAGCCAAGGGTTGGCCGATGTGTCGGGTAATGATGAGATTTCACCCGCTCAGTCGATGTTACTTGGCCCATGTAAAGTCATCCCGCAGGAGTTCCCACACATTCAATGTCAACTGGTTGATTTTGGTGCACAACTTCACGGTGACTGGATAGATTGGTTGTTGTCAGAGCAGCATGGCGAAGCGGGCGAGGTGGTTGCTTATCGGTCTTATCATCGTTGGCTGATGGGCTTTGAAGCGACGGCCAAACCTAAGCAAAATGAAGCGATTTATCGCCAAGGTGGGGTGTACTTAATTACCGGCGGTTTAGGTGGCGTTGGTTTGGTAATGGCTGAGCATTTGGCGGAGCACTACCAGGCTAAATTAGTCTTGCTTGGTCGCAGCACGCCTTCAGAGGCACAACAGCAAAAGTTAGCACAATTGCAATCTTTTGGTGCGCAGGTACTGGTTAAACAAGCGAATGTGGCGGACTTTGAACAAATGGCAGAGGTTGTCGCACAAGCACATCAGCAGTTTGGGCAGATCAATGGGGTGATCCACGCCGCTGGGAGTGGTGCAACGTCCTTAATTAGTTCGACGGATGCTGCGTTTATCGAGCAGATGTTTGCTGCCAAAGTTGTGGGAACGCAACATTTGTTGGCTTTATTTAACGAGCAGCCACTGGACTTTATGGTGTTGTGCTCATCGCTTGCCAGCATTGCAGGTGGTTTATCTAAGGCCGCCTACGCGTCAGCGAATGCCTATCTAGATGGTATTGCACAGCAATACGCTCAGCAATCGGTGCAAACAGGCGGTTATCCAATACTGGCCGTTAACTGGGACAGTTGGCGAGAGGTCGGCATGGCTGGTGATATGGATATGCCTGACGGAGTCGGTATCGCGCCTCAGCAAGGGGTTGAAGTTATGGCGCGCATACTCAGCGCACCAATATTGCCGCAAGTTGCGGTCTCAACGCTCGACCTTCCTGCACGATTAGAAGCCACCAAAGGTAACCTGTTAGATGCAGAATTGACTATGGCAGATGCGACACCTCGCAGTGGTGGCTATGAGCGTCCTGAGTTATCAACGCCATATGTTGCGCCAGAAGATGATTTACAAGTTGGTATTGCGCAAGTCTGGAGCGCCATGTTGGGGATAGAGCAAATAGGTATTCACGATAATTTGTTTGAGCTGGGCGGTGACTCCTTAATGGGGGTACAAATCATGTCGCAACTAAGCAATAAGTTCGAAGTGACCTTGTCGCCAGCATCCTTTTTTAAAGAGCCAACCATATTGGGTCTTGCTCGAGTAATAGAAGCCATTCTAATACAAGAGCTCCAGCAAGAGCTGGCCGAAGAGCTGGCTGAGGGAGCGAAATAAGCATGTCGATCAATGCACTATTGGCAGCGCGCAAAGGTAATATGACACTGGCGCAGAAAAAAGCCATGCTTAAACAGCTCGAGGATAAACAGCCAGTTCAGTCGAGTGCGCCAGTAATTAAAAAACTTGGCAAACTTCAAGCGCCGTTATCGGCGGCGCAGCAAAGGCTGTGGTTTGAGTGGTTGATCAACCCTGAAAATACCGCATACCACCTTGGTGGGGGGATGTGTTTAAGTGGCCATCTAGACAAAGACGCGCTGCGTGCAAGCTTAGATCACTTATCTGAGCGCCATGCTGGGCTGCGTACTCAATTTGTTGAGGGGGAAGGGGCTAAACCTGCGCAAGTGGTTTTGCCGACACTGCGCTTACCGCTGGAATGGGTTGAGCAACACGAATTAGCCGCTGAAGTCGCAGCACTGCAAGCACATGATACAGAGCTGAGTCACGAACAGGCGCAAGAACAGGTTTATAAAACAAGGTTGGCGCGTTTTGCAGCAGCGCCCTTTGATTTACGGACCGGTCCTTTGATGCGAATGCAGTGGTTGCAGTTTGCTCCAGAGCAGCACGTACTCTTAGTCGTGATGCACCACATAATTAGTGATGCGTGGTCGAAGAGCTTGATTATTAAAGACTTCGTTGAAATTTATCAAAAAGCGAGTCTCGCTCAACCCATCACCCATGACGCGAACCGGCTAGATTATACTGACTTTGCTCAGTGGCAAAATGATTGGCTTAACAGTGATGCGGAGCAAGTACAGCAGCAGTGGCAATTTTGGCAGCAGCAACTCACAGGTTCCTTGCCTGTGGTTGAACTTGGTGTGGCAAACTCAGCGAATAGTGTACCTAAGGCAGAGCAACTCGTTACTCAGTTACCCGCGCAATTGGCAGCACAAGTCACACAATTTGCGCGTGAACAAGGGGTCTCGCTATTCGTCGTGTTATTGACTGCGTATCAAGCTTTGCTGCATAGATACACAAACGAAGATGAGCTGCTGACGGCGGTTCCGGTGGCAAATCGGAATCAGTTTGCTACCCATAATGTGGTCGGCTTTTTTGTTAATATACAGCTGATGCGGTTACCTGTTGCTGGTGAATTGACGCTACAGCAGCTATTGCGTAACTGTGCCAAACAGGCATTAGCAATCCAAGCGCAACAAGACATCCCCGTAGATTCACTGATGAAGCGTTTTCAACCTAACTTGCAGGGCGCAACGCCTTATCAAGTGATGTTCAATCACCTCAAAGATAGCAGCAGTGGTTTAGCACAATTGCATGGTGCCTCGTTGACCAATTACTTTAGTTTGACTCAGGGCATAATGTGCGACCTTGCGCTAGATACAACCGAGCTAAGTGATGGTGGCGTGCAATTACAATGGCGTGTTGATAGTAGTAAACTTTCAGCGGCTTGGATCTCTACATTTGATGAGCAATATCAGTCACTCCTGCGCACCTTTTGCCAAGCTCCAGAGACTCAAATTCGCGATCTTTCACTGAACAGTGCTGAGCGGAAAGCCGCTTTAGCGGCGCTTGAATCCGGCGGTAAAACTTCAGCAAGCTTGCTTAGCGTACCTCAAGCATTTGCGCTTCAGGCACAGAAAACCCCAGACGCGATTGCGTTAAGGTTTATGGGCGGGTCTGTCACCTATGCTGAATTACAGCAACGGGTAAATCAATTAGCACAGTATTTGGTGGCGCAAAATATCAGCCATGAGTCGAAAGTGGCATTGCTATTTGAGCGCAGCATTGAGATGGTGGTGGCGATGCTGGCTACGCTTCAAGCAGGTGCGGCCTACGTACCAATCGAGCCTCAACTGCCCGAGGCACGCTTACACTATATTATTGAGCAAAGCGCCTGTGCTTGTATCTTGAGTCATGCTCCAGTAAAAGCGCAGCTGGCAGAGAATATCAGCGCTCAAGTAACATGGCTTGAGCACTTAGAGTTAAGCGCTTATCCAACCACAGCACCCAATGTGACAATCCATTTAGATAACTTAGCCTATGTGATTTATACCTCAGGCTCAACCGGCAAGCCCAAAGGGGTTGCATGTGTACATCGCGGCGTCGCAAATCGTTTGGCTTGGGGGCAAACTCGCTATCAGCTGCAAGGCAGTGATAGGGTGTTGCAAAAAACGCCATTTGGTTTTGATGTTTCTATTTGGGAGTTTTTCTGGCCATTAACGCAAGGTGCAAGCCTAGTATTAGCAGCGCCAGAACAACACAAAGAGCCGACACAAATTCGGCAACTTATTGAAACAGAAGCGGTGACGGTTTGTCATTTTGTTCCCTCCATGTTGCAAGCATTTATGACGGGGATAAGCAGCTCACGCGAAGCGCTGGGCGGAAAAACCTTATGCCCAAGTTTACGCCAAGTATTTACGAGCGGTGAAATGCTTACCTTGCAAACCCAACAGCAATTTTTTAGCTACTTTGAACAAACGGCACTGCACAATCTTTATGGACCGACAGAAACGGCGATAGAGGTGACAAGCTGGCAGTGTCGCCAGCAAGATGACGTTATTCCAATTGGTAAACCTATCTCTGGCGTACAAGCTTATGTATTGGATGGTGCGCTCAATCAAGTGCCGATAGGGGTGGCAGGAGAGTTATATCTCGCCGGTGAGTGCTTGGCGCGCGGTTACTTATCTAGACCGGATCTCAGTGCCGATCGTTTTGTCGCGAATCCATTTGCCGATAGCAACAGCCAAGGCGCTAGAATGTATCGCACTGGCGACAAGGTAGTTTGGAATGATGAAGGTCAACTTGAGTTTTTAGGCCGCTTAGATCAGCAAGTGAAGATCCGTGGTTTGCGGATTGAATTGGGCGAAATAGAGAGCCAGCTAAGGCAATTAGCCAATGTAGTTGATGCTGCGGTGTTAGTGAAAAGTAGCGTTGGTGGCGAGCAATTAGTGGCATATTTGGTGTTAGCAAATGACGCTGAGTTTGAGCCTGATACGCTTAACTCGCAACTCACTACTCAGTTGCCGCAATATATGCTCCCTAGTGTGTTTGTGCAGCTTGAAAAATTGCCGCTCACCGTGAATGGCAAGCTAGACCGTAAAGCTTTACCTGAGCCATCGTTACAGCAATTTTCAACGTTTGCGGCACCACAAGGTGAAATCGAAAGTGGACTGGCCGAGATATGGCAGCAGGTGCTGCAGCTTGAAAAAGTCGGACGTGACGACAACTTTTTTGCACTTGGCGGACATTCTTTACTTGCGGTGGAAACCCTGAGTCAAATCCAAGCACAATTTGGTGTAGACATTGCGGTGCGCGACGCCTTTGCTAATCCAATACTAAAAGACTTAGCTGCAATTATTTCAGCACAAACAAATCCAGAGCAAGAAGATGCCTTGCTCGACTTAGAAGCATTTATGGAGAACCTATAATGAGCAGTGAGGTCATCCAACGCATTGCTGAGCGCTTTCATCAGTTACCTCAAGAAAAACGTCAGCTGGTCTATCAAAAGGTGCAAGCCGATGGGCTGAACATGCGTCAGTTTCCCGTTTTACCTTTTCATCACTCAGCTGAGGCTGCTGAGCTGTCTTATGCACAGCAACGTCAATGGTTTTTATGGCATTTAGACCCAGACAGTGCAGCGTATCACATCACTGGGGGGTTACAGCTTGAAGGTGAGGTAAACCTGAGTGCGTTGACACGTGCTTTTCAACTATTAATTGCTCGTCACAGTTCGCTTCGCACGCAATTTGTACAAGTTGAAGCTGAGGTAAAGCAGCAGGTGCTACCAATCGAGATTGCCAATGATTTTCAGGTAGAGGTAGGAGCAGGTGATAACATTGATGCGGTGCGTCAGCAATGGTTAAACACACCGTTTAATCTCACCCAAGGCAACTTAATCCGCGTGGGGTTACTCACGCTTGCGCCAAACCAATATCAACTGGTGGTGGTAGTGCATCATATTATTGCCGATGGTGGTTCCTTACAGCTTTTAGTGGGAGAATTTGCCGCGCTGTATAGCCAATTGCTTAGCGCTGAAATTGCACCGGGAGATTTATCGAGCCAGCTGGCCCAATCAGCGCTACCAGCACTGAATATTGCCTATGGTGATTATGCTAAATGGCAGAAAGACTGGATGACGGCCGGTGAGCTTGAGCGTCAGTTAGCGTATTGGCAGCAAAAGCTCGGTGACGAACAGCCAGTGTTACAGCTTAAGGTGGATAATGGTTTAGCTCAAAACTCAGAGCATGGCAGCGCTCGCGGTGCCTCACACGCTTGGCAATTACCACAGAGCTTAACGCAGCAGCTAGGTACTTTTGCCACCAGCCATCAGGTTTCTCATTACATGGTATTGCTGACGGCATTTCAGGTATTGCTACAGCGCTATACTGGGATGGAGCAGATCCGTGTCGGTACGCCAATCGCGAATCGACAACGGGCTGAAGTCGCCAATTTGGTCGGCTTATTCGTCAACACCCAAGTGCAGGATAACCGCTTTGACAGCCGCACTTCATTGCAACAGGTTTTAGCACAGGTAAAGGCTTCCACACTTGGAGCACAAGAATATCAAGATTTACCTTTTGAGCAATTAGTTGAAGCCTTGCAACCTGAGCGAAGTAGCGAAGTGCATCCGTTATTTCAAATATTGTTTAACTATCAGTTTGGTGATTTAAGCCAGTTACAACAGTTGCCTGGGCTCAAAGTGGGTGAATTGCCCGCAACCACAGGAGAAGTGCAGTTTGAGTTGGTGTTAGATGCTCATGAAAACCGAGCGGGCGCTTGCTTGTTGACCTTTACTTACGATCAAAAGGCCATCTCCACTCAACGCATTGTTCGCATGAGTCAGCACTTTGAGCGAGTGCTTGCTGCCTTGCTCACTGAGCCGACTATGGCCCTTGGTGACATTAACTTGCTAGACGATAGTGAAACGCAGCAATGGCAGCGTTGGGGGTTAAATCCACAACTAGAAGACACCACCCCAGTGCAGCAAAAGTTTAGCCGTTTGGCTGACACCCAGCCAGATGCAGTGGCAGCGGTATTTGCAGATTTAACGTTGAGCTATAAACAACTGGATGAACGTTCAAATCAGCTTGCGCAGCACCTTCAAAGCCTAAATATTGGTCGCGAAGATAGAGTCGGTGTAGCGCTACAGCGCAGTATGGATACGGTAGTGACGTTATTAGGCGTGTTAAAAACTGGCGCTGCCTTTGTGCCTATGGACCAAGATTATCCGCCAGAGCGACTGGCTTACATCGCAGAAAATAGTCAACTCACAGCCATTATCACTCACCCTGACGCACAGTCGAAATTAACCGAGGTGCTGCAAGATACGCAGATCACACACCATTTGGCTTCTCTGCCAGTCGTCAACTTAGCACAATTGCCTTGGCAAACGTTGTCAGCTCAACCGCTCGATGTGGCTATTCATCCCGAGCAATTGGCTTATATGATTTATACTTCGGGCTCAACGGGTCGCCCGAAAGGAGCTGCGATCAGCCATCGTGCACTGAGTAACTGCATGGCATGGATGGCAAGACAATATTCTCCACAACCTGAGGAAGCGGTATTGCACAAAGCCGCTTTTGGGTTTGACGTGTCTTGCTGGGAGATTTTCTTCCCTCTGAGTGAAGGGATGTCTGTGGTGGTTGCAAAACCTGGTGACCAACGCGATCCGCTCGAACTGAAGCGACTTATCCAACAACAAAGCGTTGCAATAACCTCATTTCCTCCTGCTTTATTACAGGCCTTTATCGAGCTACCTGATGTGGCCGAATGCACCTCGCTGCGGCATATCATGTGTGGTGGTGAAGCCGTGCCTGCTGAATTATTCCGTGACACATACAAGGCACTGCCTGATGTTGTGATGAACAACTTGTATGGGCCAACAGAAACCACAATTCATGTAACCCACTGGCCTTTTATTAACGACAATAGAAGCTTAGCGCCTATTGGCCAAGGTATTTCACAAACCCATACCTATATTTTAGATGCCAGTTTAAACCCCGTGCCAGAGGGCGTTACTGGAGAGTTATACATAGGAGGCATCCAGCTGGCCAGAGGGTATTTTGCCCGACCAGATTTAACCGCCGAACGCTTTGTTGCAGACAGCGTGTTAGGTAATGGCCAAAGGATGTATCGTACTGGTGATTTGGCGCGCTGGAATCAAAACGGTGAGATTGAATACCTAGGTCGTAGTGATGACCAAGTACAGATCAGAGGGTTTAGAATAGAACTAGGTGAAATTGCCGAGCAGTTAAGACGCTTACCTCAAGTGCGCGAAGCCAAAGTATTAGTGAAACACTTGGCGACCGGCGATAAATTGGTCGCTTATGTAACTGGTAGTATTCAAGATGAGCAGCAATTAGCTCAAGCGCTTGGTGAAAATGTCCCGGATTATATGGTGCCCAATGCGTTTGTGGTGTTAGATAAAATGCCACTGACAGCCAATGGTAAAGTCGATAGCAAAGCTTTGCCTGAGCCGCAATGGGCCAAAGCGCAAGAATACAGCGCACCGATAGGTGAGGCTGAAACCATGGCTGCACACCTATGGGCAGATTTACTCGGCCTTGAGCGAGTGGGCAGGGATGACAACTTCTTCTCGTTAGGTGGCCACTCATTGCTGGCGATTAAGCTGGTGGAGCGTGCCCGCCAAGCTGGCTGGCAAGCACAAGTGAAAACCCTATTTAGTCAGCCAGTGCTCAAACACTTCGCGGCTGCCCTTACGCCTTACCGCCAAGATACGGCACCAGAAACCGCATGGTCAGGGATTGCGACGGATACCGCTGTTATCACCAGTGAAATGCTGCCATTGGTCAGTCTAGATAATGATCAGATAGCTAAAGTCGTCGAGCAAGTAGATGGGGGCGTACAAAATGTCCAAGACATTTATCCGCTGGCACCGCTGCAGTCGGGAATTTTATTCCACCATACTTTGCAAGAAAAAGGCGACGCTTACATTACGCCTAATCTATTACGTTTTGAAAGCCGCGCGCAGCTAAGTGCATTTGTTGATGCGCTTAACCTGGTTATTGCCCGTCATGATATTCTGCGGACAGCCATTTTTTGGCAGGGCCTGCCTGAGCCTGTGCAAGTCGTGCAGCGTCAGGCCAAAGTGGAAATCAAGTGGTTAGATTATGCCTGTGATGCGCCATTAGCTGCTGATGAAGCAGGCTTAACGGCAGCAGCAAGACGCTTAAATGAAGCCGTAGATCCAACCCACTTTAGACTAAACACACAGTGTGCACCTTTAATTGCCGCCATCGCTATTGCCGAAGTGCAAGACGAGACCTGCTGGTTGCAACTGCCGAGTCATCATTTAGTGATGGATCACACCAGCTTAGAAGTACTCGTTGAAGAAGTGCAGATGATTTTAGCGGGTAATGCCGCGCTACTGCCAGAGCCTGTGCCGTTTAGACATTTTGTGGCGCTAGCGCAGCAAAACCCAGAGGCCGAAGCGGAGCAAAATACGTTCTTTAGCGAATTATTAGGGGATATAGAAACGCCAACTGCGCCATTTGGGTTGTTAGATATTAAGGGCACAGGTGAGGACATTCTAACGCACGAAACTGCCGTGCCTGAAGCACTGGCCGCCCAAGTGCGCCACCTTGCCGTAAAGCAAAACACCAGTGCTGCGGCGGTATTCCACCTAGCTTGGGCGATGGTGCTACAAAAGCTGACCGGACTAAATGATCCGGTATTTGGCACGGTGATGTTTGGCCGCTCACAAGGTGGAGAAGGCGCCGATAGGGCTGTTGGCATGTTTATCAATACATTGCCGATCCGTTTTCGATTGCGCCAAGCAGATCTTAAATCAGGATTGCAACAAGCGCAGCAGCTGTTAACTGCGCTTATTTGCCATGAAAGTGCGAGCTTATCCAAAGCACAATCTTGCAGCAACGTAGCGAAAGGAACGCCGCTGTTTTCGACGCTGTTGAACTATCGCTATAGCCCAAATGCGCACAAACATGGTGATTCGAAAAAGCTCTATGTTACCGATGATGGCTGGCAAGTATTTGGCGGTGAGGAACGCACCAATTACCCTATTGGAGTTTCTATTGACGATGCTGGCGATGGCTTTAACATCGTAGCGCAAACACTACCGAGTGTTGAACCTGCGCAGTTGTGTGGCTATTTACTGAATGCTTTGACTCAGCTTGTCGCAGAGCCTGCACTAAAACAGCTAGGTGATTGGCAAGCGTTGACTGACAATGCGTGGCAAACTCAGCGCTTGTGGAGCGAAAACACCACCAAAGAGAACACCCAGCAAGCGGTCTACCGCTTATTTGAAGCACAGGTGCAAAAACAGCCTGACGCTATTGCCGTCACATTTAAAAACAATCACGTGCGTTACGCTGAGCTTAACCAACAAGCGAATCAGCTCGCGCATTATCTACAATCACGAGGCGTGGGTATAGAGAGCCGAGTCGCTGTGGGCATGTGGCGTAGTGTTGAAACCGTGATAAGTCTGTTGGCAATCATGAAAGTGGGTGCCTCGTACGTACCACTAGATTTAGATTATCCAGCGGAGCGTTTGCAATATATTGTGGCATCGAGTGGCGTACAGTTGCTATTGACTCATGCTGAAGGGGTAGATGCACTGCCGCCATTCCCTGAGCAGATCACGCAGTGTGTATGGCAACAGATAGACTTAGCGCCATACAGCCAAGATAATCTCATTGTCGATGCTCACCTAGAGCAACTGGCTTATGTGATTTATACCTCAGGCTCGACGGGACGACCTAAAGGCGTGGCTATTAGTCACCGCTCACTGGTTAGCTGTATGCAGTGGATGCAGCGCGAGTATCAACTCACACGGGAAGATGCGGTGTTACATAAGGCGCCGTTTGGCTTTGATGTGTCTTGTTGGGAGCTATTTTTCCCACTGAGTCAAGGCGGCCGCATTGTAGTATCTGAACCCGGAGATCATAAAGATCCAGACAAATTAATTGCACTTATCAAGGCGCAACAAGTTACAACAGCAAGTTTTGTACCGACGATGCTACAAGCCTTTATTGAGCAAACTAACCCCAATGAAGAGAACTATTTACGTAACATTATGGTAGGAGGAGAGGCTGCGCCACCGGAACTTCGTCAACGTATGTTCGCCGCGCTGCCAAATGCCAAGGTGCATAATTTATATGGACCAACAGAAACCACAATTCATGTGACCAACTGGGAGTTTACGCAAGCGCCACGAACCACAATTCCAATCGGTCGTGCTATCTCAAACACCAGTTGCTACGTACTCGATGAATACTTGACGCCAGTTCCTCAAGGGGTAGTAGGTGAGCTCTATTTAGGTGGAGTAGGGTTGAGCCGGGGTTATCTTAACCGCCCTGACTTAACTGCAGAGCGGTTTGTTGCCGATCCGATATCCGCATCAGGTGGTCGCCTTTACCGTACCGGTGATTTGGTGCGTTGGAATAAAGAAGGGCTGATAGAATACATGGGCCGACTTGACCACCAAGTTAAGATCCGAGGCCTACGTATTGAACTTGAAGAAATTGAAGCTCAGCTTGCAAGTATTAGCGGTATTCAAAAAGCCGTTGTATTAGCAAAGCCTTCGCCATCAGGCGAGCGTTTAGTTGGCTATGTGCAGTCTCAACAAGTACAGTCAAGTGATGAGCTAAAAAGCATCTTAGCCAAAGTCTTACCCGACTATATGGTGCCAAACAGCATTTTGAGTCTTGAGCGCTTGCCACTTAGCCCGAATGGGAAAATTGACCGCGACGCTTTACCGGAACCGGTTTGGCAAGATAGCGGAGAGTTTGTTGCGCCAATAAACGACATGGAGCAAAGTGTGGCGCAAGTCTGGTCTGAGGTTTTAGGAATCAATAATATCAGTCGTTTTGCTAATTTCTTTACGCTTGGCGGCGATTCTATCGCATGTCTAAAAGTGGTGTCATTGATGCGCCAACGTGGTTTTGAAATGGCGGTAAAACACATGTTTGAAACCGCAGATCTGAGTCAGTTAGCCTTGCAGTTGACTGAATTGCAAGGCGCTACCGGCTCTGGAAATACACTTTGTAGCGAGCCTATTATCGCACTGAATCAAAAATCAGCTGCTGCAAGTGCGCTATTTTGCTTACATGATGGTTTTGGTAAAGTGTTGGACTACACCACTTTGGCAAGGCATCTCGATGGCAAGCGTACGGTGTACGGGCTGACTTATCAGCCTGGTTCTTTAACTGGACAAGCTGCTGATTTATCTGCACTGGTGGCATCGCATCTGAGCGAAATTCGCAAAGTGCAAGCTCGCGGACCATACCGTTTATGTGGCTGGTCTTTAGGTGGCGTGTTGGCGCACGCTATTGCCGCTGAGTTAGAACAACAAGGTGAGCAAGTAGAGCAGCTGCTTTTACTTGACCCTTACTCGCCACCTAATGCAAGTGCACAGCGCTCAACACTGGCAGAGCAAATAGGCCCAATGATGCAGCTACAAACTTTCTTCAGCTTATTACTGAGCGAAGAAAGTGGGTTTGCCTTGATGCAAGACGTTGAAATACAAAGTACGCTGGCTGAATGTTCTGCTCAACAGCAGATATCAAGTGATGACATTCAAAGGTTGATGCAGCAAGTGTTTGAGCACCCAAGGACGGAGTTTATGACGGGTTATGGACAGTTAACGGCTCAAGACTTATACGATTTATATCTGGCCTTCCAACCGCTATTTTTGGCTGCTGTCAATATTGAGACGCTGCCTGTTTTCACCGGTAAGGCTGAACTGTTTTGGATGAAAGATCGAGAACAAGCGCATAAAGCATGGTGGTACGAATGGTTGAATAGCCAAAGTGTTTCGTCTCACGACTTGGATGTTGGACATTTCGCGGTGGTTAAAGATCGCACTGTATTAGAACGTGTCTAGCGAAGTTTAAAGTTAAAGTATAAAGCGGCTCTAAGTCGCTTTATTTTTATCTTTAGGGTTGTCTTTGGAAATAATACCAATTGAATTAATTCTTCAATCAATTTGAAGGGTGAAATATCATATTAGCTTCGTTAAATATTTCTCATTTAGAACAACTAAATAGCAAAATTTTTGCCTTGCTACTAAAGCTATTTCCCCGCTTCAAAATAGCTCATTTACTTAATACAATTGGTATAGCGACTGCCATAGGAGCAGGATGTTTCACCACATGAAGCGATAACCTTTTTGTCGGTTAGATTACGCACATTGAGTGCAAAGCGCCATTGTGCCAGATCATAGCTTGCCATGGCATCAAACAGGGTGTAACCCTCAACGGTTTTAGGTGCTTTTTCACCAGTACCTTTGTTACTACCCGTGTAACGTGCGCCTAAACCTACAGTGAAGTCGTCAGTAAGTTGATAGTCACTCCAGATATTAAACTGATGCTTTGAAACTGCTTTATCCTGTTTGCCGACTTCGTCAGCAAGTCTTGGATCTAGACCACTCTCAGTGACATCCGCTTTTGGAATGTAAGCGTAAGAAGCGGTTAAGTTCATTTTTTCAGTTGGTTGCACAAAGGCATCGAACTCTAAACCGCGCACAACGACGGCACCCGTTTGTTTGTAGCCAGCAGGTTCGGTTGTCCATACCCACTGAGTGAAGTCACTACGCTCAATCTCAAATACCGCTGCACTATAGCTTGAAGTTGAGTCCTTTGGTTGATAGCGTACACCGGTTTCGTATTGTTTACCTGTTTCAGGTGAGAAAGGACGAGCGGTAGCAGGGTCAACATTGGTTGTCGGTGCAAAAGATTCAGAGTAGCTAAAGTAAGGTGCTAAGCCGTTGTCAGCTAAATAAACAACCCCGGCGCGAGCACTAAATTCTCTGTCTGTACGCACTGATGTCGGGTCTACTTGACCTTCTAGCGTCTCATTTTTTAGCTTTGCTTCATCCCAACGACCAGCCAAAGAAATGATGATCTTCTCATTAATTTTGATTTGGTCTTGGATATAAATACCAAATTGCTCTAGCTTGGAAACACCCTTGATATTAGGTTCAGGCTGGATCACACTTGAGCCGTAAGTCGGGTTAAAGATATCAAGATCAGCTAACACACCGCCGTAGCGCGCTCTCACTTCAATCTCTGTATCTTGATAATCGGCACCAATGAGTAATGTGTGTTCTACGTTGCCGTGTGAAAACTGACCGATCAAATGCGTGTCGATAGTAGCGCCGCTGACTTTCTCTTTACTTGATAGTGGAGTACGGGCTAAGTAACGGAAGTTTTCAGGGTCATTTGGGTTATCAGCATTTTTTTGCGCCCATTTACCCCAAATGATGCCATAGTCAACGTCAAATTCTGCATAGCGCGCGTGTTGCTTGATTTGCCAGCTGTCATTGAAATGATACTCGCCTTTATAACCTACTACCCACTGCTCTTGGTTGTAGCGGTTGAAATCAGGCTCACCAATCAATGTTGAAAACGGGATTTGGCCGTTAGGGTTCGGCAAAATAGTACCTGTTGTTGGGTAGGCGTGCCAAGCAGCGCCAGACTCAATGTCGTAGTATTGTGAGTAAAAGGTAATTTTCCCTTGGCTACTTGGTTGCCAAGTCATTGACAGTGCTAGGTAGTCGCGATCGTTTTCTAGTGGATCGGTACTCAAATCAGATTTTTTGGTTAAGCCTGTCACGCGATATAAATACTCGCTGTCGTCGTCAATTGGACCTGACATATCAACGGCTAGTTGTTTGAGGCTGTTATTGCCAAGCTTGATCTGCAGCTCATTTTGCGAAAATGGCGTTGGCATTTTACTAACTAGGTTTACTACGCCACCCGGACCATTTTGACCATATAATACCGAAGAGGGGCCTTTAAGAATTTCTATACGCTCCATACCGTAGCTTTCGGTCTGCCATAAACCCCAGTTACCACTGTTACGGATCTGAAGACCATCTTGGTAGAAACCAGGTGCATAAGCATCGAAACCACGAATGTATAACCAATCGTATTGTGGTAAGTCACCCCAAGGTGCGGTATTCACACCTGCGGTATATGATAATGCTTCTGTTACACGCGTTGCGCCAATGGCTTCAATTTTATCTGCGGTGACAACATTGATGGTTTGTGGCACTTCAATTATTGCAACATCGATTTTTGAGCCAGTTGCACTGCGGCGTGCATTGTAACCTTCAACCGGACCTGTTGCCGTTTCTTGGTCGGCATCAGCATTGACGGTAACCGCTTTTAGTTTGCTTGGCGAGTTACCTTCAGCATGCGCAGTTGATACCAGTGTTAAACCTAAAATGGCGGCAGCAATGGGTGATAGGGTTAACAATGGGGTTGAGCGTTGTTGTTTCACAAAGACTCCTTATTATTTTTGAGAAGCAGATTTAATTATTTGGTGATTGAGCAGAGCTTTTCTCAATCACCCGTTTTAGTTCGAGGCTAGTCCACTAGCGCCGTGTTATCAGTAACTTGAGGCGTTGATGTTTGTTTTAGTTGTTTAAGTACCTCACCAATTTCTTGGCTACGGACTGCCAAAATTGATAATAAAGTATCGCTCAGTCCATGGGAGCTTTCGCATGCGCCTTGCAAGAAAATATTCGGTTTAAAGTCTTCCGTGCTTTGAATGCGGTAGTCGCGTCCCACAGTAAAGTCACCTAAGTATTTTGATAAAGGCGCCAATAGCGTTTTGTGCTGATCTCGTACATAGCCTGTTGCCAACACTACCGCATCGTAGCTACACACTTTAGTGTCGCCAGTTTTGCGGTTTGTGAGGGTTAGATGAATACCGTTTTCGTCCGCATCAACCGCTGCGACTTCTGTGCTAGAAAGGAAGCGATGGCGATAGTGGCTGCGTACTTTTTGTTCGTAAAATACGCCGTAAATTTGTTCGATAAGGGGTAAGTCAGGACAAGCGTAATTGGTCTGGCGGTATTCTTTTAAGAAGGCTTCGCGTTCGATATCGGATTTGGAGAAAACTTTATCAGTATATTCTGCATTGAAGATTTCATTTACAAATGGACTGTCGTCCGATGGCTTAATAGAGTTTGCACGAATAACAAAATCGACTTGGTTATCATCTGCGCGGCCGTGTAAATCCATAAATATTTCGGCGGCACTTTGGCCTGCGCCAATTACGGCAATTTTCTTAGCTGTGTTATTTGCTTCAATAGCAACTTTGTAATCATTACTGTGGAATACGCGGGTGTCGCCCGCCAGCTTTCTAAATTGTTTTGGTATATATCCACCACCACCAATGCTGACGACTAGGTTATCTGTTTCAACTACTTTTTCACTGCCATCAACACCTCTGGAATGCACTTGTAGCGCAACAACTTGTTCGTTTTCTAAAATCGGTTGGACATCAAATACTGTTTCGCCATAGCTGGTTTGATCTTTAAAATGCGAAGCCGCCCATGCTAAGTAGTCGTTAAACTCATGTCGGCTTGGGAAAAATGTTTGAAGGTTGATAAAGTCTGCTAAGCGATTTTTTTGGTGTAAATAGTTAATAAACGTAAATTCACTTTTAGGATTACGAATAGTGACAAGGTCTTTCAAAAAGGAAATTTGCATGTGGGTGTTTTCGAGCATCATATTTTTATGCCATGAAAACTCTGGCTGACGTTCCATAAACAAGGCATGGTTAGCCCAATCTGTTAGACCTTGCTCGCGAAGTGCGATTGCTAGTGCAATATTAGAAGGTCCGAAGCCAATACCTACTAATGAAAAGCGAGATGTGTTGTTCATACTTAATCCTCACAGTTACGGTTAGCTACTGCTATTGTCCTAGGGCCTGCTGAGCGTCAAGACCGACAGGGCGCTATTAATACCAATTAGTCTTAATACTTGCTCAATTTGAAGGAGTAAATCTGACGCTAACCGCGTTAAAAATTTCTCATTTAGAACAACTAAATAGCAAAATTTTCGCCTTGTTATCGACAAGATTTTCTCGCCTCAAAATAGATCACTTAATTAAGCGAATTGGTATGACTATCAGAAGCTCAACTAAAATTATGTTTTGGATTAGACGAGTGAGAATTTAATTTATTTAAATATTTATGAAATTAATTCGTATTTAAACTGTCTAACGAGATCCTTCGTCGTTTAGTGCCTAATCTCTGCCCGTTGCACTGTGTTAAAAAAGCTAAGTTCTATCTATTTATCAATCTTCATAGCGCTATAACAAGGCGACACCCCGCTTAGCGCTATCTTGCTTTTATTACTTGGTTTGTGTCACAAAGTTCAGCGAGTTAACGCCCGATTGCTGCGCCAGTGCCATAACCTCGACTATTTTTTCATAGGGGACTTTGGCAGCGCCTTGTAATTGGACCGGAGGCTGAGGTGATTGTGCTGCAACTTCAACTAAACGTTGTTTAAGTTGCGCGAGCGTGATGGCTTGTTGTTGCCACTGAATATCACCATTCGCTTGTACTATCAAAGAAACGCTGTCGGGCAATATCTCTGCGCTGGTTTCTTGCAAGGCTGCTTTGGGCAGCTCTACTTCAATGGACTGAGTGATCACAGGCATGGTGATAATAAAAATGATCAGCAATACCAGCATCACATCCACAAGTGGTGTCATGTTTATTTCAGCCATGACCTCTTCGTCATCTTCAAACCCTTGGCCAAACGCCATTATTTACCTCCGACCGATTTAAATACTGGGCGCTTAGCGTTTGCATTTGGTGCAGAGCCCATCAGTAAGAATGCGTGTAATTCGTGAGCAAAGTGGTTCAGGCGGTTTACAACGCGTTTGTTTCCCCGAGTGAGTGCGTTGTAACCCAGTACTGCGGGGATAGCGACGGCAAGGCCAAAAGCAGTCATAATTAATGCTTCACCCACAGGACCTGCTACTTTGTCGATACTTGCTTGGCCACTAACGCCAATGCTTATCAGGGCATGGTAAATTCCCCATACAGTGCCAAACAAGCCGATAAAGGGAGCGGTGGCACCAATGGAAGCGAGTATCGCTAAGTTACTCTGTAGTTCCGATTTACTTTCGTCAATAGAAGTTCGTAAGCTGGCAGTTAACCATTCCGCGATAGGTAAATTACCATGCAAATCTTCTTTGTGTTGCTCATGATGCGCCTTGGCATGCATGCCTTCGTTGACCAGTGAACTAAAGGGCGTCGCTTGGCCCGTTGGAGTTTCGAGCAATAAAATACCTGACTGCACATCTTGTGCGTGCCAAAACTGCTTAGAGCCAACAAGTGGCTGTTTTAATTTATAAAGCTTAATGCCTTTAATTAATATGACGCACCAAGTTGCGATTGACATAAACAGCAGACTAAACGCTACTGCTTTAATGACGATATCGCTTTGTGCCCACATGGCGGCGATTCCGTATGGGTTCTCCATGACTGTTCCTTATTTAATTTAATGCAAAATTGACAGGCTGTAGGTACCAATAACCGATCGCTTGTCCGTCTTGAGTTGCCGGTTGGTATTGCCAGTGTTTTACAGTTGCTTTTGCAGACTGATCTAGGCGACCGTGGCCACTCGACTCATGTATTTCTATCTCAGAGACGCTGCCGTCCGCTTCAATATAAATTTTTAATAAGACTGTCCCTTGTTCTTTAAATTTACGGGATAATCTTGGGTAAATAGGTGCCGGGTTGTTTAATGCATTAGCGTCGCTCATGTGCGGTAATACAAGCCCAGGCGGTAAACTCGGATCCTGAGAAGTAGTGGCCGTCTCTGTCGTGTTACTAACATCACTTTGTTCTGATTGAACAGTGGAGCTGACTGGGGCTGGCTCTACAATAGGTTCAGGCTCTACAATAGGTTCAGGCTCTACAATAGGTTCAGGCTCTACAACAGGTTCAGGTTCTACAACAGGTTCAGGTTCTACAACAGGTTCAGGCTCCACAACAGGTTCAGGCTCTACAACAGGTTCAGGCTCTACAACAGGCTCAGGCTCTACAACAGGCTCAGGCTCTACAACAGGCTCAGGTTCTACAATAGGTTCAGGCTGTTGAACTGTCGTTACCTCTGTTTGGGATGGTAAGTTGATAAACTTGCCCTTAATGCTAGAGTGCTGAGAAGATATTTCCATTGGCTCCGGTATTGAGGTAGTTGTCCACGCAAAAGCAATGCCTCCGATATGAATAGCAATAACAAGGAAACATGAACTTAAGGACGCGACGTCTGGGGTTTGCTGTCGCAAAGCTTTTGTGTGTGAGGTAGGCACAACTACGTACATCCGTTACTAATTTAAATGCAAATCGTTATTACTTTATTTTGTTTGTTACAAAAATACAAGAACGATCCCTCTAATTGATGGATATTTTGTTTATGAATGATTCATCTACTGCAATAAGGTGTATACCTAAAAATAGTAATATAACGCTGTAGCAATTGTTACGATTGCAACCTTGGAAGAGAAACTATTGCAACAGCTCCTTTTTTATCGTTTCTATTTTGAATTTGTAAATCACCTAAATGGTTGAAAAGTATTTGCCGGCTAAACACTAGACCTATACCGCTGCCAGACACTTTGGTAGAAAAAAACGGAATAAAGAGGTTGTCAGTATTACTAATGCCGACACCCTCATCAATTATCTTTATACTGCAATATTTGTCGCTTTGTTCAAACTCAATGGTAATCTCTCCTGTTGTTGTACTCATGGCTTCTTGAGCGTTTTTTAAAAGATTCACAAAGACTTGTTCTAATTGGTGTGGATCAGCATATAGCTGGCATTTCGTTGGATTTAGTAGTGATATTTTGCTATCGGGAAATAGTAAAATACATTTTTCGATAAGTTCACAGATGTCGAGCGGTTGCTTATTAGGTTGAGGTAGCTTACTAATTTTCTGAAAGTTGCTAATAAATTTGTAGAGCGAAGTTGAGCGATTATGGATCACCGTAAGACCCTGCTCAAGAGCCGGTGTAGCACTTTCTAGTTTCTGAAGCTGTTTCAGTAACGTGGCACTAATAGAAGAGATCGGAGCTAAACTATTGTTAACTTCATGACTGAGTACTCGATGTAAGCGTTGCCAACTCTCTCGCTCTTTATCTATTAATAACCATTGTACGTCGCTGATAAAAAATAGATAGTTGAGCTGCTGATGATGAATGTATTTTACTACCGCAATTCGATAGGTTTTACTAACAGCACCATCTTTAATGGTAAAGCTTTGTGGCTGTCTTGTAACTTGTTCTACAGGGATTGTAGTGCAGCTTAAGTTTGCGCCTTGTTGTGACGATTGAAGGCCTAGTAGCTCATTAGCTGCGGGGTTTGCAAAGGTTATGTCGTAGTTAACATCCGTGGCAATTATTCCTACATCAATGTGAGTGATCACTTTTTCCAGTAAAAGTTGGCTTTCTTTTATGGCAACATTTTGTTGTGCTAGCCTTTGTGAAAGTGTATTGAGGAGCTGTTTTATTTCTAGCATCTCATCATCTTCAGCACGGATGGCTGACCGTATGTTGTAGTCTTCGTCCACCAGTGCTTCTAGTAATACAGCAATGTTTCTAGTTTGGTTGTAATAGCTCGCTTTTATGTGGTTAGTTAAAAACAGGCAGGCTGGAAGTAGAAATAGCCCTGTCAACGCTATGATATATTTAGATACCGATAGTAAGCTTAATAAATAACAAAAGGCTAAACTCAATACTATGAGCATTCCAGTTGTGGTTTTAAGTGTGGTAGACAAGGTCAAAGCTGCTATGTTTTAAAGGTTGTATTTTTCAATTCTACGATAGTAGCCGCTTCGGCTAAGGCCTAATGATGCTGCTGTCTTTTTCACATTTCCTGCATAATGTTCAAGTCTTTCGATGATGGCTTGTCGTTCGAGTTCATCCAAAGTCAGATTTAATGGTACCGCTGCGGTAACCGCAGCGTTTGCTGTTGTAGCTGCAGGCTCAGTAACTAAGTGCAAATGATGTGCATCTATAACACCGTTTTGACACATAAATACTGCCCGTTCAATACAATGGTTAAGTTCTCGAATATTGCCTGGCCATGAATGTGCTTTAAGTTTCTCCATGGCGCAATTCGTAAGCCTTATTGGTGCGAAGCTATACTCAGCGATGAGCTTATCTAACATATGATCTACTAAAAGAGGAATATCTTCCAAACGCTCCCTAAGTGACGGTACACGAAGTTCGATAGTGTTTAGACGATAAAATAGATCTTGGCGAAATGTTCCTTCCATTATCGCTCTGACTAAATCCATATTAGTGGCGCTAATGACTCTGACGTCAGCGTGATATACCTGTGTGCTCCCAACAGGTGTATACATTTTCTCTTCAATCACGCTAAGTATTTTAGCTTGTTGAGAAAGGGGAGTGTTCCCTATTTCATCTAAAAATAATGTGCCACATTGAGCCTGTTTGACAAGACCTTCTCGACTAGTAATTGCTCCTGTAAACGCTCCTTTTTTATGGCCAAAAAATTCACTTTCAAACACACCATCAGCGATAGCTCCCATATTTACGGAGATAAAAGGCTGCTGACTTCGTTGTGAGTCATTATGTATATAGCGAGCGAGTAGCGTTTTTCCTGTGCCGTTTTCACCGGTAAGTAAAATGCTCGATTGGCTTTCTCGTAATCGATCTATTTCTGCAATTAATTTCTGCATCGCAGGTGAGTCTGCGATTAGAGTGCAGTGATTATTACTGAGTTGCGTACGTAACTGATTGTTTTCAGCACTTAGTTTTTTGCTTAACCTTTGGCTATCGCTTAAGGCTAATTGGGTTTTAATGCTGTTTGCGAGGTGTTCGTTCTGCCAAGGTTTTTGGATAAAATCATTAGCACCTTGTTGGAGAGCCGTTATTGCTAACTCTACAGTAGCCCATCCGGTCATGACTATTACGGGGATGTCCCATTTGGCTCGAATATTAGCTAATAACTCTAGACCTTCCATACCTGAGGTGCTGTCTAAGTGATAATTAAGGTCCATGAGTATTAGATCGAAGTGCTTTGTTTCCAGTGCATTAAGTAGCTCTGTTGGGGTAGTAGCACTGAATACCTGATAGTCAAACTCAGCAAGCAGTAGTTGTACAGAGGTGATGATGTCTGGATTATCATCTGCTACAAGAATCGATTCACTCATCGTGATTTCCTAATTAACAGGCAGCAATTCGTAGAGCATATCTTGCCATTTTTGTCATTTTACTACTCCTCTGGTGGCGACAATGCAACCCGTAAGACTATCTATATCATATATTTGCTTAGCTGAAGCGGCGTTATTAGTATCTAACGCCTGCTATATTAAAACGGTAATTTGATATTACAACAACAACTGCTTCACAAACATTACGCTTGCTGCTTCGAGGTATCATGTGTATCAAGGAAAAAAATCTTTATCTATATGATTTACATTATAAAAATTTAATCTTTACTCATGATCTTTGCTAGGATAAATAATAGCAATAACTCCATCTTGCTGAATTACTTGTGTTTTTTCAAGTCAATTTTTACCTTCTCTATATTACTAATGTCGCTTATTGGCTTACTTTATCGAGTGCACGGCGAATATCTCGCTTTGTTGAACTGTCATTGCTAAGTGTTAGCGCTTGTTGATAAGCACTTTTAGCCTTATTGTTGTCCTTTACTGCTCGACTTAGTTCACCTAACAGCATTAAGTATTCTATGTGCTGCTCATCTTCTACTTGTTCTTTGCTTATTAAGTGCTCCATGGCATCAACTGCTAATTGCTTATCCCCGTGTTCCTGTAATGCTAAATAAGCGGCAGACACACAAGTATCTCGCCAAGTAGGTAACAACCCAGTGGCTACATTATTAATTTGGCACCCTTTAGCGAACAGATTCTGTGCTTGTTCTTTGGCCGAAAAAGTCCAAAGCAAATTAGCGGCTCGGTTTACTAAGGCAATATCATGAGGGTAGTGTTGATTCACAAAATCTACAGTTTGTAACGCGAGGCTTTCATTTTGAGTGTTTTGAAGGTAATCCATGAGAGCCAAATAATAATAATGTTTATCCATGTCTTTCAGTCGTTCGACGATGGCTTTCGATGCTTTCTTTTCTGAGTCCCAAAAGCCGCTTTCAATAGCTAAAGCTTTTGCAGCAGCAACTAAATATTTAGGATTGTTTGGTGCTAACTCAGCAGCTCTAATTGAATGCTTATTAGATTTTTCCACTAGACCAAGTTTATTAAAGAGGTTCGATTGCTCCTTAATTTGATACCATAATTCGCCAGCTACAAAATGCACTTCGGCATTTTCTGGATGCCGCTTGATCAAGGCATTTAGCATCGCTTCTTTATCGTCGCTATCTTGTGCTACTGCAACGGATACAGCCATTATTTCCGAGTTAAGATCTTTGTTTTTTTGTGCCGCTAATACTTCAGCGACTTGCTCATATTGTCGATTGTAAAATGCCGATTCAAGCGAAGTGGTTTGTGGGGCGGGTTGTTGTGCTTGCGACGTCGCGCAGAGCATAACAAGTGCTGTAAAGCCGACGCGTATGACAGTAGTTGTAAACATTTCCTTCTCCTTAGGGTCTGATTTTAGGACCTAGCTGACAAAGATCGTCAGCTAGGAGGTTTGCTACATCAGTCTTCACAGCGCAGTGTTTCACTCGGCTCTAATTGAATTGAGCGGCGCGCAGGAAGGTAAATGGCGCTTAACACAGCCGTGCTTGTTATTACAATTACAACCAAGGCGCTAATCGCGTAGAGATAGATATCTAACGCGATGATCTGCCAAGTGGCAAAGCTGAGTATGGCTGACAAAACTAAACCAATACTTAGACCCTTTAACATCGGTCTTGCTCCGAGTTTAACGAGCCAGCGGATGATGTTTTGATCGTTTGCACCTAATGCCCTGCGGATCCCAATTTCATGTTGGCGTTGGGTAACTGAATTGGCCGTGAGGCCATAAATACCTGTCACTCCCAATGCCAAGGCAAATAAGCCGCATTTCAAAAATAGTTGGGTTGCAGAGTGAGTGAGATCCCTTAGCATTACGAGTAATTCTTCCATACTTTTAAGTGCACTGATACGTACTTCTGAGTCTATTGCGTATAGCGTTTCATAAATCACTGAGCGAGCTTGTTGCTCTGAACCAATAAACTTGTATTCTATATTGATATTACCGCTATCTAGTTGACTTATTGGACGATAAATTGTCATTAGATTTTTAGGATCGCTAACTGGAGTGCCTTCAACACGATCTGAAACTACGCCGACAATTGTTGCCCAAGTACTAGCTGTTTCTACTTCGTCACTTATTTTAAGTTGTTTACCTATGGCCGATCCTTCAGACCAATAAGTCTGTGCTAAAGTTTTACTGATCATTGCTGCAGGCATGGTGTTCCCTTGGTCCCTTGAATCTATATAGCGGCCTGTGAGTAGCTGGACACCTGTGAATTGAATGTTGCCTGATACACTTCTAATCACAGCTTGTGGTTTATCTTGCTCCAGCTGGTATTTTATACCTTGTTGCATGAAGGTATTTTTACCAAAGCTAGTAGTGACAACTGCATCAGACACACTTGACTGTTGCTGTAGCCTAGATCCGATATTTTGGTAGAGTGCATTGCGGCGAGGGTGGGAGTCGTAACGTTCTGCTGGCAGAGAAACTTGGGCAGACAAGATGTTTTTGGTGTTTAAGCCAATATCTAAATTGATCAGCTGATTGGCAAAAAAACTAGAGACAATACCTAGGTACATTAATACCGTAACAACAGTAATTTCGGTAGTGAGTAGCATTCTAGTAACTTTGTTTCCTTTGCTGCTAGCCGCGCCTCTGGTACCACCTCGCAAAATGGCGTTGAAGTCGCCACCTGTTACATGTAGCGCAGGTAATACACCCGTCATGATAATAGCGACAAAAATGAAGATGATAGTCGCAAAGATAGTATTCAGGTCAAGTCCCCAGTGCCACCAATAGGCCAATCCGTCAGCTAGATTCATGTTAATCCAAAACTGATTAACTTGTTGCAGTGCCCAGCCTGATAAAAGTAAAGCAATAACGCCACCAGCTACGCAGATAATAATACTTTCCCACATCATTTGGACGATAAGCCGTTTCTGCGGCGCACCAAGGGCGACTCGGATAGATATCTCTTTGGTTCTTGCATTCATGCGGGCTAACAGTAAATTCCCCACATTAATTGCTGCTAGCAGAAAAATAAATCCGGTGACTATGTTTAGAATGGTGAAAACGATAATACCATCAGCGCCATTGGTTTGCGCGGCTTGAAAAGTCGTGATGTAAATGTCATCGATTGCAGTATCACTATTTTGACGACGCATCTCATAAGTGTTTTTGGCGATGCGAGATAGTGCGTCATTGGCAACATTTTGTGCTATATCGGGTTTTATCCGAGCGTATACATCTACATAAACTTGATCCCTATTTTGAGTCGTAAACAAGGGATCAGGAATCGGAAGCCATAATTTTGAAGCAACAGGGAAACCATATCCCTGAGGCATAACGCCAACGACTCGGGTATTTTTACCATTGATTTTAATTGTGGAGTCAAGAATATCCGGCGTGCCGAAGAACTTACTTTGCCAAAGGTCATAGCCTATCACGGCAACTTTTTCTGACCGGGGGGAGCTGTCATCAGGTCTAAAAGCTCGACCCATTAGCGGTTGGACGCGGGAGAATTGGAACAAGTTCCATTCACTAAAAGTAGCATTGTGAGACTGAGCTTGACCATTAATATCCAACAGCACTGAAGTTGAATAATACATGCCATATTCACTTAGCGTTGATATTTGTGGCCGAATGGCAGCAAAGTCAACGGCATCAAACATACGGTCATAGCCCTGTTCTGTCGCTTGTAGTTTCACTATCGACTCGCCTTCGGGTAATGGTAAATCAGAAAAGACGAAGGTATGCAAAAAAGAGTAGCTGAATATACTGACCGCAAGACCGCCAGCCAATACGATGGTTGTCAAAATAGTAAAAAGCGGAGACTTTGCCAAAAGTCGAAAAGCGTATTTTATATCTAATAAATAATTCATAGTGCACACCTTAAGCGGCAGAGTTTTTTGCGCTTACGACTTGATCTGCAACGATTTTACCATCAAACATCTCAACTTGGCGGTTGGCTTGTCCAGCTGAGCGCGGGTCATGTGTCACCATAACAATCGTCGTACCTTCATTGTGTAACTTTTTTAGTAATTCTAAAACCGCATCAGTGTTTTTAGAATCAAGGTTACCAGTTGGTTCATCAGCTAAAATTAAAGCTGGCTTTCCTGCAATCGCTCGGGCAATGGCAACACGTTGCTGCTGGCCCCCTGATAGCTGACTTGGGAAATGCTTACGGCGATGTTGCATATCAACCTTTTCTAGTGCGAAGTCAATAAGATGACTAATTTGTTTTTGGTCGATGTTGTTTCGATAACTTAGTGGTAGAGCAATATTTTCCTCAACAGTCATATCGCTAATTAAATTAAAAGACTGAAATACAAATCCAATATGCTCATTACGGATGGCGGCTCGCTCATCTCGACTGATTTGGCTGACATCATGCCCACTTAGTACGTATTGACCTGCTGACGGCACATCAAGTAAGCCAATGAGCGATAGCAGTGTCGATTTACCACAACCAGAAGGGCCTGTAATTGCAATATAATCGCCAGAGTTAATAGTGAGACTGATCTGACTTAATGCATAAGTTTCAACATCTTCCGTTGAGAATTTTTTCT
Source organism: Pseudoalteromonas sp. Of11M-6 (assembly GCF_022347905.1). Lineage (NCBI taxonomy): Bacteria > Pseudomonadati > Pseudomonadota > Gammaproteobacteria > Alteromonadales > Pseudoalteromonadaceae > Pseudoalteromonas > Pseudoalteromonas sp. Of11M-6. The sequence continues at coordinate 109,134 of NZ_JAKRFW010000014.1, forward strand.
CGATATTGTCCAGTTGAATAATTGTTTTATTTGTCATAAGGCTTCCCTAATTGAGGATAATTTCCGCATGCTGCTCCCAAGCAGATTGGTCTGAAATGATAATTCTGTCACCTGCTTTGAGCCCAGACAGTATTTCAACGGTGTTTGTTGATACTTGGCCAAACTCAACTTTAACGCGCTGGGCTGTTTTTGAATTGTTATCTACACGATAAACATATGCTTGTGTATTTTCTGAGGCAAATACTGGGCGTTTAACAAATAGAGTGTCCTTTTTATCTGCGATCGCAATAGTCCCTTCGACACTTAAGTCCGGTCGAGCCTCAGGTGGAAGTTCTCCTTGCAAATTGACTTCCACTTTAACTGTTCCTTCAACAACATTGGGATCGATCCGTTCAACAACTCCATTAACTGTCGAAGTCCTTGTGTCTATTTTTACTTTTTGTCCTTGTTGAATATTTTGTACTTGAAGCTCTTGTACTTTTAACTCGGCCTGAAAGTCATTTAAGCGGGCTATCTTGGCTACGCCATCGCCACTAGTCAATTGTTGCCCGAGTTCCAGCTCCATCTCTTGTACAACACCATCGGAAGTCGCCACTATATCTAATGCGTCGACTTGACCTTGAACTTGTTGTAATGTCTTTCGCATTTTATTTAAGCGCGCTTTAGCACCTGCGATATGAGCTTCGAGATTCTCTTCCATTTTTTTATATTGCTGAGCTTGTAAGTTTTGACGCAGCTCAATGTTTTTCATGGTCAATTTAGTTTTCGAGTGGTCAAGTGCTGAAATAGTTGAGTTACCAGCTTTTATAAGGGCTTCTTGGGCATCCAGTACCAGTTTGGTGGATTCAAACTCGGCATCGGTCTCCAGTAGCGTTGTTTTGAGTTGGAATAATTGCGATTCTAATGCCACGCGTTCAGCCTTTTTCTCGGCAATCAACGCCTCGAGCTCCCATGTGGTTTCTTCCTTTTTTTGTATTAACTGGGGGTTTTGCAAAGAAACTAAAATGTCACCACGCTTTACGCTATCTCCAGGTTTAACCCACAGTTGTTTAACTCTGCCGTTAATATCAGTAGAAATCCAATGGATCTCTTTAGGGACTAATGCACCATAGCCTCTCACGTTAATAGTGAATTGGCCTTGCTGAACGTTAGCAAAAAGTAAACTACGATTATTGGCTATATAAGAAGCGTTGGAGTATCCGCTATTAAAGAATAAATAAAACACAATAATGACCATTGCACTGGCTGTGATAATTAACCACATTTTTTTGCTGACGTTTTTCTTACTCTTTTTATTAATAGTTATATCCATGAACTCTACCGTATATCTTCTGATGTAAGCTTGGTTAGCAGATTTAATACCAACTTCTACTTTTGTTTTATTTGTCAATTGGAATCAATTGGTTATGTATTTTTAAAAGACTTTACTTACAGCAGGCAAAAGTCCCACTTTCGATACATTTGCAATTTTTTGTTCCGGAATTGATATATCTCGCGATTAACATCTTGGGTTACATGTTTTATGAAGTAGACCACTACTGGCAAGACCACATACCCTCTAGCTGTTTTTCCTTTACTTATAAAGCTGATGTTAAAACAGATGAAAAATTAGCCATTAGTTTGTTTTGTTTCACGAATGGTTGCAAGTGTTATTTTTTTGTTTTCTTAGTTGATTTTGTGTTTTCTAAAGGTTAAGTTTGATTGTGGTTATATTTTACCCTAGTCAGCGACTTAACCAATTTCAACAGATTAAGTCTCGCTCATTCATGAACACGATTTCGTTTTAACAGCCCGAGTGACTGGAGGCAGTCGTCACTGGGAGTTCAGGGGATCTTAGGGGTTGTTGGGTTTAGCAGTACAGGTGCTAGAAATAAATTATAATAAAAAAGGATTAGTTCGCTCGTGTTTAAGAGTTACCCATTGATTTCAAGAGTAATTTTAGTGGTCTTACTACCTTTACTCGTTATTCTGATATACGGAGTTAACCATCTTCAGGCAAGCCTCCCGCCACTCAAAGGGCAGCTAAAGGCTCCATGGTTGAGCGCTAATGTAAAAGTTTATCGTGACCAAAATGGCGTTGTTTATCTCGACGGTAGTGATGATCAAGATATTTTCTTTGCAACAGGGGTTGTCCATGCTCAAGATAGAATGTGGCAGCTTGAACTTCAAAAACGCATGGCTCAAGGACGCTTGAGCGAAGTACTCGGTCGAGATGCTCTAGGAAGTGACATTTGGATACGAAGCCTTGGAATTTATGGCGCTGCAGAGCAAGCTTGGCAAAACCTCTCTCCCGAAGCTAAAAAGTCAGTTACAGCGTATGTTGCTGGGATTAACTATTGGATTGCGCAACAGACTGTTTATCCAGCTGAGTTTACTTTACTAGATATAAAACCACAGCAATGGCAAGAAATAGATACTATTGCTTGGGTTAAAATGTTTGCGCTAAATTTGGCTGGCAATATGAATGATGAGATTCGAAACTATATTGCCGCTCAGTCTTTGCCAGAAAAGCAGCTTACTCAGTTATTTGGTGGCATCACCAGTAAGTTTAGTATTGCTCAATACTCCGAATTTAATCAACAATCTACTTTAGTCGCACTTGAAAATGTGATGCGACGTAACTCGAAGTTACAAAAACAATTTAACTTTGGTGGTCAATATGTTGGTAGTAATGCGTGGGTTATAAGTGGCAAGCATAGCAAAGATAATATGCCTATTCTGGCAAATGATCCGCACTTAGGACTGCAAATCCCCTCATATTGGTATGCACTTTCGCAACAAGGTGAGCATCTATCAGCTAAAGGAATGGGCTTGGTTGGTACCCCGTTGATTATCTTTGGTCAAAACGATCATATCAGCTGGGGGGGGACTAATATGATGGCTGATGTGCAAGACCTATATTTCGAAACTTTAAACATTAACCAAAAAGGCTTATATGAGTCTGGGAGTTCATGGCAACCACTTGGTGAACGAATTGAGATCATAGAGGTTAGAGCTGACACTCCAGAATTACTGAATAAACGTATAAAGCCAGTAAAAATCAATGTTCGAACTACTGAGCGTGGTCCCTTGATCAGTGATATCAAGCAGTCAATGATGCACCCTGTTTCCCTAAAGTGGACAGGATTAGACCCTGATGATACGTCTTATGAGGCTTTTTTTAAGCTTAACTATGCCAACAATTGGTCATCATTTGAAAATGCTCTCAGCTTTTTAGTCGCGCCAGCACTGAATATGCTTTATGCCGATACCGAAGGGAATATTGGTTACGCTGGAGCAGGACGCATACCTATAAGGGCTGTTGGTGAAGGGGTAATCCCATTGCCTGCTGGTCGGGTTAATACCGATTGGGCTGGTTATATTCCGTATCAACAAATGCCTAAGCTATATAACCCGGAAAGTGGCATTATCGTGTCAGCCAATGATGGTTTGTTATTTGATTCTTATCCATATTTTATCAGTCATGCATTTGCCCCTAGCTATCGCAGTAAGCGGATTAGCGATTTAATAAAAAATCCAGAAAGGCTGCTCACAGCAAAGGACATGATGAGCATACAAGGGGACACATTAGATCTTGAAGTGAAAAAATTGCTACCGCTGGCGCAGCAAATTCAACCGCAGAATGAGCATCAACGTCAAGCGTTAGAGCTGCTGAAAAGTTGGTCCGGCAATATGTCAGCGGATAGTCAGGCGCCAAGCATTTTTATTGTGTGGCAGCGTGAGATAAGAAAGTTGCTATTAAAGGACGAGCTGGCTGGCTTTTGGAATCAGCAAGGGCAGCTAGATATTTTGCAGGACATTGCATCTACTTTACCGCTGACGACTGTTGTTGAGTTGCTGCAGCATCCGCAATGGTGTGTGGATAGTGCAGCAAACTCCTCTAGTGATAATTGTCAACAACTTATAAATAAAGCGTTTAAAAAAGCCTTACAGGTGTTATCAAATCAACTAGGTGAAGACATTGCTGGGTGGAATTGGGGAGAGTTGCAACATACTGAATATGCTCATACTCCCTTTAGTCATATAAGAGTATTGGATGGCTTATTTGAGCGCAGGGCTCCTGCTGGCGGCTCAATACATTCGGTCAATGTTGCAGCCTCATATTACGACAAATCACAAGGGTTTGTGCAAAACTTTGGTGCTGGTATGAGGCAAATCATAGTGATGGGCGATCCTGAGCAACACTTCTACATGAACTCAACTGGGCAGTCTGGCAACCCGATCAGTGAACATTACGATGACATGGTTATGAAGTTTAGTCGAGTAGAGTTCGAAAGGTTTGATGCAGAACCATCGCAGCTTGCTTACGTTGAATTGATTGCGGGTGATTAGGCACGTCATGGAAATGAAAAACGACGCTATTTTCTTGGCATTAGTCTAACTAAGGATAACTATGAAGCTGTTTGATGTATTTACAAAAAAGGCGCCTAACAAGGTATTTTGTGCCATCTTTCTCGGAGCGCTGGCGGGCATCGCTTATTCACTTCTTATTCCATTGGTCCTAAAAGCGCTTCAGCCGTCGTTGGGAGGGTTGGCAACAGAGTCAGATCAATTAGAACTCTTTGGTTGGCAGGTAAGCAGTGCCAAATTTGCAATTGCGTTTGCTATTTTATGTGCCCTTATTTTTGTAACACGTTCACTTTCACAAGTATTACTGACTCGTGTTGCGCTTGAGGTCACGACGCAGATGCGTAAGGACATGTACGATCGCATCCGTAAAGCACCAATAGTGGCGTTGGAAAAAGTAGGTTCAGCTAAATTGATTGCAGCGCTAACGACTGATGTTCAGAGGATCGTGATGGGAGCGAGAGTGCTACCTGATTTATTAACAAATGGTGTAACGCTACTGGGCATGATGATCTTTCTCTACTATCTCAATAGAGATGTTTTTCTGTTTGTCGGTTACTGCATTGTATTTGGTGTGGTGACTTATCAATTACCCATGTATGTGAGCCGAGTATATATAACAAAGTCCCGCAAGCACGTTGATAATTTACAAGAAGGTATCCGCGGTATTATTAATGGTGCGAAGGAGCTCAAACTAAACAGAGCCAAAAGTGACGATTACTTTGATTATGCATTGCATCAGCAAGAAAGCCATATCCTAGCCTCCGATAAAATAGCGCAAAGCGTACTGCGAGTTGCTGTGAATTACGGTGATATTTTGAGTTTTATGGTGATTGGAATGATCAGCTTTGTCTTTGTCAATTATCACCAAATATCTTCATCTGAGTTGATTGGTGTAGTGATGGTGTTGTTGTATATCGCAGGTCCAGTATCGGTGATTTTGAACGCTATTCCCCAGATTGCGATTGCTAAAGTCTCAGTTAGGAAAGTTAACACTCTGCTAGAAACATTACCCGAAGAGCAATTTATCGAGAAAATTTCTCCACTTCCAGAATGGCAAAGTATTCGTTTTGATGACGTAAGTTTTCGATATTTGAGTGTTGATGATAAACCCGGATTTAAAGTAGGACCGTTGAGTTTCGAAATTAGCAAAGGTGAGGTTGTTTTTATTGTCGGAGGGAATGGTTCTGGGAAATCCACGCTAAGTAAATTGATGACACTGCATTATCAAGCAACAGAAGGCGATATTTACTTTGGTGACACAAAAGTAACAATGGAAAGCCTAGCTAGTTGCCGTGAAGAAGTTGCAGCCATTTACTCTGATTATCACTTATTTAAGCGTCTTTTTGGTTTGAAAGTGGATCCGGAAAGAATTACTCAATTGCTTCGTGCATTGGATCTTAATGAAAAAGTGAAGGTTGTAGATAACGCATTTTCAACGACTTCGTTATCGGATGGGCAGAGAAAGAGATTAGCACTTTTGGTTAGTGTCCTTGAAGATAAAAGCTTATACCTTTTTGATGAATGGGCAGCCGATCAAGACCCCGAGTTTAAAGAAATATTTTATACGGAAATTCTTCCGCAATTAAAGTCAGCAAATAAAGCCGTAGTAGTTATAAGCCACGATGACAGGTACTTCAAAATCGCTGATAAGGTGATCCGAATGGAGCAAGGTCAGCTATCAATCTTGCAACCAATCGCTACCGACTCCTCTCCCACAACAGAACTTAAACAACTAAGTGGCCAGTTGAACGCGATAATCCAATGAGCTAGGAAGATGATGATGGATGGACAAAAGCAAGGCTCAACCTGCTACTTAGCGTTGAGTTTAACGCAGCGCGACATTTATTTGGACCAACAACAGTATCTTGAGCACCCACTATATAATGTTGGTGGCTATATTAAGTTGGGAGCGATTGACGAAAGTCGGATTAAAGCAGCTCATGAAAAGCTAGTCATAAATCATGAAATATTTGGAATGAGAGTGCGCCAGAGTGAAAGCGGCATATCTCAGTATTTTAGTGACTCTAGACTTACTAATTTAGAAGTATTCGACTTTTCGGCCTACTCAACTCCTCTTGAGCATGCCACAGTTTGGCTGCAGCAGCGTTTTGCAGAAGCGTTTCAGCTTGAAGAGCAGCCGTTATACGATGCCTATTTGGTCAAGCTTTCCGTGAATGAATACTGGTATGTAGCGATTGCTCATCATGTCATGATGGACGGTTGGGGATTTGCAAACTGGGCTGATTTATTGAGCCAGTATTATCGTGGTCAAGACCCACAACATCAATCAAAGATGGGGCTCTGGGCTGAAATTGTCGCAGACGACGAAAATTATGTAGCAAGTTTAAAGTATCAAAGAGATAGAGAATTTTGGCTTGAACAGGGAATAACGCCTCAAGCACGAGTTTTTAACCGTACTCATAAAGAAAGCTGGCGCCAACAACATACACCGAGTAACCGAATACAACTTGATATTCCTACGCAGTTACACAAAAGCATGGTTGCTCGAGCTAAAGCATGGGGAGTGAGTGTTGCTCAATTGGTATTAGCTGGAGTAAGCATCTATTTTTCCAAAGCTTACCAATTAACGGAATTGAACATAGGGTTATCTTTTCATAACCGTAACGGTGCTAAACAAAAGCGGATGCTGGGGGCTTTTACCAGTATCAGTCCAACAACACTTAATTGCGCAGGTGAGAAGTCGTTGCTGGAGTTAGTCAAAGATATCGCAAATCGGCAGAAAAAGTGCTTTCGACATCAGCGTTTTCCCTTCGGGCACTTGGTCAATGCATTGGGTAGTTCAGGCAAAGAAAATCAACTATTTGATATTGCCTTTAACTATTTAAAATTGGATAGCTCCCTGAATTTTGAAAATGGTACCGAGTCTCTTGAGTATGTATCACATCTACATGAAATAACTCCAGTTACGGTGACTTATTGGGAGTATGGTGAGGAACTATCACCAGCGTTAATGCTTGATCATAACCTTGCTTATTTCAATGAAATTGAAGGCATTCAGTTGTTAGAAAGGCTAATGGTCGTGATGCAAGAGATCACCTTACAAAGTGCTGAAACTCCAGTTTCTGATATTGAGATTCTCTCAGCTGAAGATCAGCAAAGGTTCGCGCTGCTAAAAAATACACCGATTGACGAGTTAGATACCGAGCAAGCCTTACTACATCAGCAAATCGCTTTGCATAGCAACAACCTTGCTGCGCGGACGGCTGTGATTGCAGCAGATCAAACGATTAGCTACGCCGAACTTGAGCGTCGTGCAGATGCAATGGCCCAACATTTGTTAATGTTAGGTGTGAAAAGACAAGACCGAGTGTTAGTTTACCAGCAACGCAGTATAGCACTTATTGTCAATATACTGGCGATTATGAAGGTGGCAGCTGTCTATGTACCATGTGATATGGCCCTTCCTCTAGCGCGTCTTCAAGTTATGGTTGCTGATGCCGACCCAGTGTTGTGCTTATCCGACAATGCAGGGCTTGCTAACTTAAAAAATCAAAATAACCAAAGCCTTGGTTGCACCGTCATCAACAGCGATGATCTGACGCTTGAACAATACGAATATCAGCAAGTCTCTATCCCTACTAAGTCAGACGATTTAGCTTATCTCATGTATACCTCAGGCTCCACCGGCAAACCAAAAGGGGTGATGGTTGAATATCGCCAGCTAGCAGCATTTATCCTGCCATTACAGCACAAATATTCCATGACTGCGGGTAAGCGAGTATTACAATTTGCTTCATTGAGCTTTGATACAGCAATAGAAGAAATCTTTGTCGCCTTGGTACATGGTGGAACTTTAGTGTTACGTAGTGAAACCTGCTTGGGAAGTGCTGATGCTTTTTGGCAATTTTGTCAAAAGTACGAAATTAACTTGCTTAGTTTACCGACCGCGTTTTGGCATCGACTTGCAGTCGAGCTTGATGGTCAGATACCGAGTTGTATTGAGCTTATTATTTTAGGTGGTGAAGCGTTAGCGGTAGATAAAGTCAGAAAATGGCTAAATGAAACGAATACTACAGCTCGGCTAATCAATTCCTATGGGCCCACAGAAACAACGGTTTCAGCCTGTTGTTTTGAGATTGAGAAAAATGGAGATATCCAAGATAGGGTACCAATAGGTCGTGCAGATCCCAACACTCAACTGTACATTCTAGACTCAAAGCAACGTCCGCTTCCATTTGGAGTACCTGGAGAAATATACATTGGAGGAAGTAAAGTTACGCGCGGATACTGGCAACGTCCGGATCTAACGGCACGAACGTTTTTCGCAGATCCTTGGCAAAATCAACCCGACGCAAGAATGTATAAATCCGGAGATATAGGTCGTTTTAGAAGTGATGGGAACATTGAATATTTAGGGCGTAATAATAAGCAAGTTAAAATCCGTGGTCACCGAGTTGAACTTGGAGAAATTGAAAATCATATCAAACAGATAAGTGGTGTCGACTCGGTTATCGTCGTACTCGATTCCTCAGCCTCTGAAGCTCAGCTTAATGCCTATGTTAAAGCTGTGGATAACAAAACCGAAGAATTATTGGCGCAGATTAAACGCGCATTAGCATTGGAGCTACCCAGCTATATGATACCAAGTGGTTTTATGTTGCTGGAGCAGTGGCCGATTTCAGCAAATGGCAAAATAGATCTGAAAGCGCTCCCACAAATCGCCTTGTGTGATGGTGCTAACTCAAAGATGAGCCTGAGCGAAATGGAGTTGCGTGTGGCTTCGATATGGTCAAAGCTGTTAAACGTTTCTATTGCCAAGTTAGCGCCAGAAAGCGACTTTTTTGCTTTGGGTGGGCATTCCTTGCTGGCGGTCAGCATGCTCTCGGGATTAAAGCGCGAGTTTAAAGTTGATATTAACTTGGCGACTTTATTCAGAGCTTCAACGATTGCCGCGTTAACTGAGCAGCTAAATGCTGCGAGCCAAGCGACTGAAAACCTCACAACAATATTGCCTCAACCTTCTGCTGAGCGTTACCCCCTGTCAATGGCCCAGTTAAGGCTGTGGTCACTGGATCAGCTACAAGGTGGTAGTTGTGAATACAACATGCTAGCTGCTTTTGAGTTTTCTGAACATATCGATATTCATAGCTTGAATAAAGCCTTGATTGCTTTGGCGACGCAGCATGAGATCCTACGTACTAACCTAGTTCAAGATGGCTCCTCTGTAGTTCAAGTTATTTCTGCTCCCCGAGATGACTACATAAGAGTGATTGATTACTCCCAGCTTACAGCGCGAGATTATCAATTAGCTCGACAAAGGTATATTCAAGAACAACAGGAATATAATTTTGAACTCGGCCGTGACACACTTTTTAACGTGGATGTATTGCTGCAAAGTGGTGTTGGTGATGACAAAGTAAAGTCAGGCACTTTAGTGATAAATTTACATCACATTATCGCTGACGGTTGGTCAGTGGAGATTTTTTGTCAAGCACTTGCAACTGCATACCAGTTAGCATTGCAGAAAAAAGAAGTAAAACTACCAGAGCTGCCAATTCAATATAAAGATTACGCATTGTGGCAACGAGATAGAGAAAATAGCGACGAATTGGCTCAGCAATATAATTATTGGCAAAGTCAGCTTGCCCACTTGCCAACAACTGCATATCTAAACGTTTCCAAACGAGCAGAGCAACGAGGTCAGCAAGGTCAATATTCTAGTCGTATTTCTGACGCTTTAAAGCGACCTTTGGAAGCGCAATTAAAAGATAATCAAATGACCCCATTTATGCTAGTTCATGGGGTTCTGGCTTTGTTATTAGCACGTCATAGCAATAGTACAGACATTGTTGTGGGTACGGCGGCTGCAAATCGTCTTACCATAGAAACTCAAGGTCTAATAGGTTTCTTTGTCAATATCTTGGTGTTGAGAACTCAGGTAGAGGATACGCTACTTACCGATTTCTTCGCCCAAATAAAAGATGTTAACAGACAAGCGCAAGCCAACCAAGAGGCCTCTTACGAGGAACTGGTGAGACGTTTAGCTCCTGAGCAAGGGCGTAATTTATTTCAAATAATGCTGACGCAACAACAAGATTTTGAGCAGGGGATTGCTCCTGAGCAGCTGTTCTTATCTGGAACAAACTTATCCTTACTTCAGCTACATCAAAGTAAAGCAAAGTTTGATCTGCACTTAGAGTTTAGCTTTGATCACAAAACGCTATATCTTAATTGGTATTACGATCAGAACTGTTTTGACCATGCCTTAATTGAGAGCTTAGATCAACACTTTTGGCAGCTTTTGAGAAGCGTGCTAAGCAACCATGAGGGCAGTACTGCTCAGCTTGAAATGTTAACTCAGTCCGAGCAAGACTATTTAATCCATACTTTAAACCAAGCCCAAATCCCTTACCCAATAAATCAATCAGTATCACAACGCTTTGAATCCATTGCGCTGAAATATGCGGATAAAGTGGCTGTCATTGCAAAGAATAAAAAATATAGTTATGAAGAGTTAAACCACCTAGCAAATCAGTTCGCTCACACTCTAGTTGAAAAGTATAACGTTACATCAGGAATGCTAGTTGGCTTACATGTATCTCGTAGCGTAGAAATGCTAGTTTCGATGTTGGCAATACTGAAAGTTGGAGGCGCCTATGTACCTCTTGATAGTAATCAACCACAACAGCGACTTGAGAATATTGTAACTGATGCTCAGTTGTCGCTTGTGATAACTGAACCAAGTCTTAGCAGTACACTCACATTTTTCCAAGGTACTAAGCTGCTACTCTGTGATGGTTATTTGGAAAGATTGATTGATACTGCTAAGCTGCTGAGCAAGCCCGCAATATCTACTCCTCCTGAGCAAGTAGCTTATGTTATTTACACATCTGGGTCGACAGGTAAGCCAAAAGGTGTTTTAACCTCACAGCAAGGGATTTTACGCTTAGTTTGTGACGCCGAGTATTTTCCACTTAATTCAATGACACAGGTATTGCACTGTGCAAACATTGCTTTTGACGCAGCAACATTCGAAATTTGGGGACCGCTACTTAACGGTGGAACCTGCGTTGTTTACCCTGAAAAATTTGTCACTCCTGAGCAAATAAATCAACAGTTAGCGCTCTGGCAGATCAATACCTTGTGGTTGACCGCTGGTTTGTTCAGCCAATGGGCTCAGTCTCTTCCCGAACATCACGCTCTTGAGAATGTTATCGCGGGTGGTGATGTGTTAGATGTTGCTGCTGTAAAGTTATGTCAACAGAAGTTGCCTGAAGTTCAGCTCTGGAATGGTTATGGCCCAACAGAAAATACGACATTTACAACATGTCATTTGATTAATGAAGTAGCTCCTACCTCAATTCCTATCGGCAAGGCATTACCTGGAGATCATGTCTATATTTTGCAGGGGGATAGACTCGCTCCTTTTGGTGCGGAAGGAGAACTATGTGTTGGTGGGCATGGACTTGCGCTAGGATACTTAAATCAGGATGAGATGACTCGTGAACGGTTTGTGGAGAATCCATTTTATTCTGAGGGTAGCACTCTTCCACGAATGATCTACCGCACGGGGGATTATGTTCGTTATATTAGCCCAGGCGTAATGGCATTTATTGGGCGTGTAGATCAGCAAGTTAAAATTCGTGGATTCCGCGTAGAGCTGGATGAAGTCCGAAGTTGTCTTAACCAATTCAACGGTGTAGCGAGTAGTTTGGTGGTGTTACAGCAAGGCGCTATTGATAAACAGCTTGTTGCATATGTTCAGCCCATCAACGACACCGATAAACAATTAGTAGAGTTACTTCGGGTACACTTGCAGCAACAATTGCCCAGTTATATGGTGCCTGAAGCTATCGTTATTGTTGCTGATTGGCCTTTAACTCAAAATGGCAAGATAGATCGTGAGCGATTACCAAAGCCAAAACCACAGATACAGACTACACAACCGCCAATAACACCTACAGAAATTGCGTTAGCTGAATTATGGGCTGATAAGCTAGGTATTGTGTGTGAAGCAGTTGGCCGAGATAGCAGCTTTTTCGGTTTGGGTGGGCACTCACTTTCTTTGATAAAAATGGCAACAGCCGTTGCTACCTACTTTAATATTGACTTCTCTGCAGCTCAAGCATATCAATTCAGCACGCTTAGCTCGTTAGCCCAGTTTATTGATAGCGCAGCCCTTGGTGTTAATAAAGCCATAATAATTGAGCCCAGAGATAGTTCAGAGCCGGCGGCTTTGTCATATGCGCAACAGCGTTTGTGGTTTATTGAACAGATGCAACCTGGCAGTGCGCATTATGTGATGAGTTCAACATTA